>JAYUPP010000529.1:0-6142 GCA_043760045.1 Betaproteobacteria bacterium | reverse complement strand
GCACAGCCATAGCCCGGCTATGGCGAGCATTTGCAACGACGAGTGGGTGCGTTTTGGCGTGCAAAGCGGGCATGAACGAAAGACTCTCAGCCTCTCAACCCGCGAACGGCATTGAGAGGGTCACGATAGGCATCGAGAACCTGGGCATGCGGCCGGACATCGGGCTCCGGCCGCCACCTGCCTTGATCTGCCAGACATCGCGCGAACGCACGCTGTGTGGCGGCGAACAATACCCCGCCTGGTGCAGTAGCGAAGACCTGATCCAAATCGGCGCGGTCCAGCACTGAAGCCAAAGGCTGGTCGCCCAGTTCCAGAACCTGTCGCAGCCTGCGGACAGGGTCCTGGACCACATCGTGACGGTAGCCAGTGTCGGCCAACCATCTCGCGAACGATTCGAACTGATCGCCAAACGGCGACGCAACATGGCGCCAAGGCTCAATCGACTCATGAGACGCTGGCAAAAGCCCCGCTCCAAGCCACCGCACCTGTGGCAGCAACCCGGCTGGCCTGCGCTGACGGTGGACACCGCCCAACTGGCCGCTGCACTGGCGCTGACGCGCCGGGCCCAGGGCGCGCTGGAAGGCCGCCTGGCGACCATCGGATTTGATCAAAACCAGGCCCTGGCGGCAGCGGCCTGGACACACGATGCCCTGTGCACCGCAGCCATGGAAGGCGAACGGCTCGACCTGGAAACCCTGCACTCTTCAGTGGCGCAGCGCCTGGGCGTGGCGGGTGCCAGCAAAGCCGGCGCACCGCGCCATGTGGACGGCCTGCTCGACGTGATGAACGACGCCAGCACGCGCAGCAGCCAGCCCTTGACCGCCGCCCGCCTGCAGGCCTGGCAGGCGGCGCTGTTCCCCAGCGGTTATTCCGGCATCAGCAAGATCCGTGTGGGCGGGTGGCGAGACCAAACCGAGCCGATGCAAATCGTCAACGGCCCCGGCTGTAGCGCGCCATACCCAGCCCGCTGATGTCGATGTCCGGCTGCTTGCCGCTCACCAGGTCGGCGATCACACGCCCGGTGCCCGCCGCCATCGTCCAGCCCAGCGTGCCGTGGCCTGTGGCGAGCAGCAGGTTTTGCACCGGTGTGCTGCCGATGATGGGCGTGCCGTCGGGTGTCATCGGCCGCAAGCCGCACCAGAAGCTGGCTTTGCTGACGTCGCCGCCGCGTGGGAACAAGTCGCTCACCACGTGGTTCAGCGTGCCGCGCCGCGCTTCGCGCAGGTTCAGGCTGAAACCGGCCAGCTCCGCCGTGCCACCCACGCGTATGCGGTCGCCCAGGCGTGTGACGGCTACCTTGTGTGTCTCGTCCATGATGGTGCTTTGTGGTGCGTACTGTTCGTCGGTTATGGGCACCGTGATGCTGTAGCCCTTCACTGGATAAACCGGAATGTGAATGCCCACCGGCTGCAGCAGCTGCGCGCTGTGGCTGCCGAGCGCCAGCACCACGCGGTCGGCCTTCAGCAGGCCGGCGTCGGTGTGCACACCGGTGATGCCACCCCCGCCCACCTGCAAAGCCTGGATGCGGGTGTCCCAGCGGAAATTCACGCCGAGCGCAGTGGCCATTTCTGCCAGGCGGTTGCTGAACTTGAAACAGTCGCCGGTTTCGTCACCCGGCAGCCGCAGCGCGCCGACAAACTTGTCCTGCGTCAGCGCCAGTGCCGGCTCCACCTTGCAAAACCCGGCGCGGTCCAGCACTTCAAAAGGCACGCCGTATTGTTTGAGCACCGCCACGTCGCTGCCGATGTGGTCTAACTGCTTTTGTGTGCGGAAGAGCTGCAGTGTGCCCTGCGCACGTTCGTCGTAACGGATGGCGGTTTCAGCGCGCAGCGCTTGCAGGCAGTCGCGGCTGTATTCGGCTATCGGCAGCATGCGGCTTTTGTTCAGCGCATAGGCTTTTGCGCTGCAGTTGGCCAGCATCATGGCACCCCAGCGCCACATCGCCGGGTCAAACATCGGCCAGATGACCAGTGGGCTGTGCTGCATCAGCATCCACTTGATGGCCTTGATGGGCACGCCCGGCCCGGCCCAGGGCGCGCTGTAGCCGGGGCTCACCTCACCGGCGTTGGCGAAGCTGGTTTCCAGCGCCGGGCCGCTTTGGCGGTCGACCAGTTCCACCTCGTGCCCGGCGCGGGCCACGTAGTAGGCACAGCACACACCAATCACCCCACCACCCAAGACCAGCACCTTCATGTTCGACCCCTGTTCAACGCCCTGTTGAAGGCAGCCACTGTAAACACTGGGGCACCGATAGGCTGATGCGTTTAGCTTGAGAATCGCCGCATGAATGAAGCTCAAACGGCGCGCCGGCTGTCGATGACTCAGGTGCTGCTGTGCGGCGCCGCCATCGTCACGCTCAGCATGGGCATACGCCACGGTTTTGGCCTGTGGCTGCAGCCCATCACCATGGAGCGCGGCTGGACGCGCGAGACCTTTGCTTTTGCGCTGGCGATACAAAATCTGGCCTGGGGTTTGTGTGGCCCGGTGGCCGGTGGCCTGGCCGACCGTTACGGCGCATTTCGGGTGTTGGCGGTGGGCGCGGTGCTTTACGCAGCAGGCCTGGCCACGATGGCGGCGGCCACCAGCGGCAGCGGCTTCATGGCCGGCACGGGGGTGCTCATCGGCATGGCGCAGTCGGGCACCACCTATGCGGTGATCTACGGCGTGATTGCGCGCAACGTGGCGCCCGAAAAGCGCTCGTGGGCGATGGGTGTGGCGGCAGCAGCGGGCTCGTTTGGGCAGTTCATCATGATGCCGCTGGACTTTTGGCTCATCGGCACTTTTGGCTGGCAAAACGCGCTGCTTGCGCTGGCCTGCCTGGTGCTCGCCATCGTGCCTTTGGGCCTGGGGCTGAAAGAGCCGCCGCGTGTGCTGCCGCTGGCCGCGCAGCAAAGCACGGTGGCGGCACTGCGCGAAGCTTTTGGCCACCCCAGTTTTTTGCTGCTCACGGCCGGCTACTTTGTGTGCGGCTTTCAGCTGGCCTTCATAGGTGTGCACATGCCCAGTTACTTGAAGGACAACGGCCTGTCGCCCCAAGTCGCCACCACGGCGCTGGCGCTGGTGGGCTTGTTCAATATCGTGGGCACCTACAGCGCGGGTGTGCTGGGTGAACGCCTGCAGAAGCGCCACATCCTGGCCACCATTTACGCGCTGCGTGCGCTGGCCATCGTGATCTTCATCAGCCTGCCTTTGTCCCCTGCCAGCGTCTATGTTTTTTCGGCCACCATGGGCTTGTTGTGGTTGTCCACCGTGCCGCCCACCAACGCCATCGTGGCGCAGATTTTTGGTGTGCAGTACATGGGCATGCTCAGCGGTTTTGTGTTCCTCAGCCACCAGCTGGGCAGCTTCATGGGCGTGTGGCTGGGGGGCCGTTTGTATGACAGCACCGGCAGCTACACAGTGGTGTGGTGGCTGGCGGCGGTGCTGGGTGTTTTTGCCGCCGTGATCAATCTGCCGGTGCGCGAAACCGCCATCTTGCGGCCGGCCGCAGCATGAAACCGCGCCTGCGTTCAGCGCTCATAGCAGCGGCCGTGGCAACAGGCCTGCTGCTGGTGTTTGGCGCCTACTTCAACCCGCACCTGGCGGTGGCAATGGCAAACACGCTGTGGGCCTGTTTTTGATGGCCACCGTGGCTTCTTCTGGTACGCAGCACACCGCCAACTTCAGCTTGCCTTCGGCCTGGGTGCAGCGCCACGCGGTGCTGCTGAAACCCGGCGCGCGGGTGCTGGATGTCGCTTGCGGCAGCGGCCGCAACCTGCGCTGGCTCTCTACCCAGGGCCACCACGTCACCGGTGTCGACCGCGACGCCCAGGCGCTGGCCACGCTGCAGGGCACGGGCGTGCAGGTGCTGGCCGACATCGAAAACGGCCCCTGGCCTTTCGCTGGCCTGACCTTCGAAGGCGTGGTCGTCACCAACTACCTGTGGCGGCCGCTGCTGCCTGTGTTGCAGCTGGCGCTGGCCCCCGGCGGCGTGCTGATCTATGAGACCTTTGCCCACGGCCAGCACACGGTGGGCCGGCCGTCGCGGCCCGAATTTTTGCTGCAGCCAGGCGAGCTGCTGCGCGCCTTTGCGGGCCTGCACATCGTGGCCTATGAAGACGGCTTTGAGCCCGGCTTTGAAGCCGTGGCGCCGCGCTTTGTGCAGCGGCTGGCAGCCGTCAACAGCCCGGCGCACGCCGAGCCGCCCGCACGCTTTTGGCTGCGGCCTTGATAACCCCTGGTGACGCCACTCAGGCGACAGCAGAGCAGCCCGCTAAAATCTGCCCTTTAACCGAACTTGGCCTGCGCGCAGGAACCCCGTCAGCATGAACCCCATCACTGGCAGCATCGTCGCCCTGGTCACGCCGATGCTTGAAGACGGCAGCGTCGACTACGCCGGTCTGAAGCGCCTCATCGACTGGCACATCGCCGAAGGCACCGACTGCATCGGCGTCGTCGGCACCACCGGCGAATCGCCCACGGTGTCGATGGACGAAAACTACGAAATCATCCGCGTCGCGGTGACGCATGCCAAAGGCCGTGTGCCCATCATGGCCGGCACCGGCGCCAATTCCACCGCCGAAGCGATTGCATTGACGCGTTATGCCAAGCAGGTGGGCGCCGACTGCCACTTGTCGGTAGTGCCCTACTACAACCGGCCTTCGCAGGAAGGCATCTACCAGCACTTCAAGGCTATCGCCGAAGCGGTGGACCTGCCGATGGTGCTGTACAACGTGCCCGGCCGCACGGTGGCCGATATGTCGGTGCAAACCACGTTACGCCTGGCGAAGTTGCCGGGTGTGGTGGGCATCAAAGACGCCACCGGCGACATCGGCCGCGCCAGCTTTTTGATCAAGCACCGGCCGGCTGATTTCGCCGTTTATTCGGGCGATGATGAAACGGCGGTGGCCTTGATGCTGCTGGGCGGCCAGGGCAATGTCAGCGTCACCGCCAACGTGGCGCCGCGCCTGATGCACGAGCTGTGCATGGCCGCGCTGGACGGCCAGGCGCGCCGCGCCGCGGCGCTGCACCTGCGTTTGTTGCCGCTGCACCAGCAGCTGTTCTGCGAACCCAGCCCGGCGCCCGCCAAGTGGGCCTTGCACCGCCTGGGCCTTTGCACGCCGAAAGTGCGCTTGCCCATCGTGCCGCTGACCGACGCCGGCCGTGCCTTGGTAGACCAGGCGCTGCGCGAAGCCGGCATCTGGACGCCGTAAGTTTCATGATGCGGGGCACCGCCCCGATCATGAAACACTTCCTTCTTAAGCACGCCCCTCATTTTTTTGCGATACCCGCACCCCGTGCACCCCATGCACCGGCAGACGTTAGTCTGCCGGTGCGGAGACCCCCTCTGTGAAACCCTTGCCCTCTGCATCTCGTTTTCCGGCCCGCAGCAAACCCACCCACCTGGCCGTGTTGGCGCTGGTGGCCCTGCTCTCGGGCTGCAGTGCCATCAGCGGCCTGTTTTCCAGTGACTCGTCCGACTACCGCACCGGCGCGGCCAAAGCGCGGCCGCTGGAAGTGCCACCCGACCTGAGCCAACTGGCGCGCGATTCGCGCTACCAGGTGCAGGGGGGTGTGGTCAGTGCTTCAGCCGCCGCGCAGCCCGGTTCTGCGGTGCCCACTTCGGGGGCTGCGGCGCCGCTGGCGGTGGCACTCACCCACGCCGGCGCGATGCGCATCGAACGCGCTGGCCAGCAGCGCTGGCTGGTGGTGCCGCTGCCGCCCGAACAGTTGTGGGCCGGCCTGAAAACTTTCTGGGAACAGAAAGGCTTCAGCATCGAGGTTGAAGACGCCAAAGCCGGCGTGATGGAAACCAACTGGTCGATGAACCGCGCCAAGCTGCCGAATGATGTGGTGCGCAACACCATTGGTCGGTTGTTGGGCAACCTGTACGACACCGGTGAACGTGACCGTTACCGCACCCGGGTTGAACGTTCAAGCGGCGCTGAAGGCGGCAGTGCAGGCGGCAGCGAAATCTACATCTCGCACCGCGGCGCACAAGAGGTCTACACCAGCGAGCGCAACGACACCACCACCTGGCGCGCCCGCGCTGCCGACCCCCAGCTTGAGGCCGAGATCCTGTCGCAGCTGATGGTGGCGCTGGGCGCCAAAGACAAAGCTGCACGACTGGCGCTGGCGGCGGCCGGCAGCACGGCCGACCGTG
>JAYUPP010000528.1:0-6148 GCA_043760045.1 Betaproteobacteria bacterium | reverse complement strand
TGCGCCCGTGCGGTGGCATTGCTCGGTCATGACCTGAAGTTGCGCCGGGTCAGCCTTGAGTCGCAAGACCGCCTGCACGATGGCGTCAACTGCACCGGCTTGCAACTGCAGGCCACAGTGGTGGGCTTGCAAAAACTCTCCGGCTTCACAGTGCGGGGTGACGATGCTGGGCATTCCAAGACCGATGTATTCCCACACTTTCACGGGAAATGCGTCCTTCGAGATGCCGTCGTCCAGACGCAAGCACAAACCCAGGTGGCAGCGCTCAACGGCCGCCATGGTCTCGTCGAAGCTCAGTCGGCCCAGGTGGCGAAGGTTGGGCAGCCCGGCTGCTTTCAGTGCGGGCTCCTTGCGCCCATAGCCGACGGTCACCACATCGACTTCGGCAGCTTGCAAGCGGCGCGCCACTTCGATCAAGGTTTCCACGTCCTGGAAAAAACCCAACACGCCATGAAAACAAACCGTGAAGCGCTCGTGTTTAATTGCCTGGCGCTGCACCAGCGCGGCTGGAAAGCCGTTGTAGACACAGGCCACATGTGCACCGCCGGCCTGGCCCTGCACTTCGCGTTGCAGGCCCTGGGTGGCAGTGATGACCAGCTGCGCGCCTTCGTACATGCGGCGTGAAAAGTGGGCCAAGGCGCGATAGCCCCACGAGTCTCGACGCACCAAGCCAGCCTCTGCATACACCTGCGGGTAGACATCACGCAGTTCCAGCACATACGGCACCTTGTGCCAGCGCGCGAAGGCCGTCAACACCAGAGCTGCTACATAACCGGGCGTGGAAATGAGCGCCAAGTCGCAGCGGCGCGACTGCGCGTCGCGCTTGAACATGTGGCGGGCAGCCACCCAGCCGACGCGAAGCTCGCCCACGCCGCGTGACAACAGGCCTTGGGCATTTTCAACCTCTGCCACGGGCAGCGAGCTGACGTTCACCCGTTGCAAGGGGCTGGCGTCTGGCGTGGTGGTCAACACGGCGATGACGATGTCTTGACCAATGCACAGGTGGGCCAGCCCCGACATCAGCGACGCGCCACGCAGCGCAGCCGCCCCGGAGTAGGGCGGCATGTGTTGGAAGAATGCACAAACCTGCAGCGGCTGCATGGCGTTACAGCGCCCGACTGTTGAATGTATTCAGCGCTGTTTCTGCGGGCAGCGGTGCCGGTTGCGCGGAATGACGCCGGGCTGGCTGGTTGCCAAGCCGTTGCCGCAGAAACCAATACAGCACGATATCGGGCACCGAGAGGTTCCAGAACACAAAGTACTGGGTCAGCGAAAACAGCAGCATCACCAGCACCACGCGCCAATTGAAGCGGCTCAAGTTGATCAGCACGTAGCTCAGCAGCAGCGCTGCCGGCAGCAGCCCATGCGTGGCCGCCAGCATCAGAAACGAGTTGTGGGTGTGCTGAGGCAGACCGGTGACGAAGTCTTCAACGCGGAAGGTGAGCGAACCGTTGCCGAAGAATGGACTTTCGCTGATAAGTTCCAGGGACTTGGCCCAGAAGTACAGGCGCGAGAGTTCAGAGTGGCTGAGTTCATCAACGCTGCCGCGTGTGAACTGCACGATGAGGTCGTCCAGATTCAGCAGCAACAGCGCGGTGATGGCCAGCAGTGCGGCGCCGCCAACCGCAAGGCGCAGGCTGCTGAAATGTCGCCGCCGCAAGCTCAGCAGCACAAAAATCAGTGTGCACACAATGGCCGTTCGGTTGAATGACAAGTACAGGCCCAGCGCCAGCAGCAACAGCGGCAACCAGCGCCGCCTGAAGAGCCCCGGCAGTGCCAGCGTGAGCAGCAGCGATATGAAGATCTTCTCGGCCAGCAAGCTGCTGTTGGCGGACAGGCCAAATACGCGCAGGTCGTAAAGCAGCGCGGAGTCCAGCGACAGTTCCTGATTGGCCAACTCTCCTTGTCCAGCCGTCAACGCAACCTGACCCATCTGGTACTCCAGCGCGCCCACCAGCACTTCGAGGCAGGTTGCGATCACGAACACCTTCAGCGCCTTGGGTGGCACGGCAGGAGCCAGCAAGGCCACCATCACCACCAGCACCACGGCCAGGGAAGAGCCGTGGCGTGACGGCTCGAAGGCCTGCATGTGAAAGGCCAGATTCAAAAGCGCCACCAGCGAGAAAAGAGCCACCAGCAGCAGGCTGGCCTGCTGCTGCAAGGGCTGTGGCCGCAGCACCAGCATGAAGAGTGGCAGCAGCAGCAACACGTTGCTCGTGAAGTACAACGTTGACGCATAGAGCAGCAGGCCGATGCAGACATCGGACACGGGCCTGCCCGGCGCGACCCCTGCTGTCGTGGCCGTCACCGCGTTGGCTTGTGCCATCAGCTGTACCGACGCCGCTTGTGCACCGCCACCAGCCGCTGCGCCAGACGCGCGTATGACGGGTAGTCATGGTGGCTCACCGGCGGTGCAGCCATGTAGGCGCTGAACTCTGCAGCCGTGAAACCGAGCTTTTTGCAGACGTAGTCCCGGTCTTGCTCCAGCGCGCCGGGCGGGTACAGCGGAAGTTGCAGTTCGGCCAGCGCCTGCTCCCGGGTCAACTCGCCGTTCATCACCAGGTCCGACAGGTGAATGCGCCTTTTGTCGATGCCGAATTTGCCCGGCAGGATGTGCGCCTGGTAGAACTTGGTGAACTGCGACTCGTAGTGCTTGCCGCCGTAGTACTGCCACGCCAGTTCGGACTGCAGTGTCTTGATCGCTTCGTCCTTGCGATAGGGCAGGTAGTTCAGCACGCTGACCGACTGCGCACCCCGCACATAGTGGTTCCACGCCATGCCCCAGACGCTGAGGGTCGGGTAGCGCTTGATCGGCTGCGTGCCAAACCGGGCATGGATGGCTTTCAGATTGCGCAGGTCGAACTTGAAGTGCTGCCAAGCCGGCGGCATGATCGATTCGGTAGCCGCATTCGTGCCCGACAGGATGTAGCGGATGCCGTGCTGCTTGGCAATGCGGTACATGGCGGCAAAGATGGCGTGGTCGGTGACCATCTCGATGTCCACCACCTGCGCCTTGAAGAATGAACGCTGGATGTCGCGAAATTCTTCCCAGTCGATGACGAAGGTCAGCAGGTCCAGGCCCAGGCGCTTGACCATCTGCTCGATGTTTTTCACCGCCAGTTCCGAGTTCCAGCCGTTGTCAAAGTGCACGGCCAGCGGCTTCAGCCCCATCTTCACGGCCTGGTAAGCCACGTAGGAACTGTCCACACCGCCGCTCAGGCCGACGATGCTGTCGTAGTCGCCGCGTTTATGGGCCTTGATGGTCTGCACGATGGCTTCCAGCTGAGCCGGTGCGTTGCCCTGGCTGAAAGGGGCCAGGGCCACTTTCTCTTCGTGGGTCTTGCAGTAGTTGCAAACGCCGGCGGCATCAAAAGTGATGTCGGGCGCTGTGGTGTCCATCACGCAGCGCGTGCAGACCTGGTAGGGCTTGTTCATCGTGGGCCGTGGTCGCTGGGGTTGATGGGGAAGTCTTCCATGATCCAGGGTGCTGCCCTGCATCATGGAAGTTAGCGCCTCATGCTGCGTGGCCCAAAGCCTGGGCCACTTCCTGTTCGTCGGGGTAGGTGATCAGCACGGCGCGGTGTTTGCCCTGGAACACGAACAGACTGCCCGCTGCGGCCGAAGCGGCATGGCCTTCGTGGATGGCACGCGCCATGTCGGCCAGGCTTCCCGCACCGCCGCAGGCGATGACGGGAATGCGGACGGCGCTGGCCACGTCGCGCACCAGGGCAAGGTCGTAACCCTGCATGGTGCCGTCGCGGTCGACGCTTTGCACCAGCAACTCGCCGGCGCCGGCAGCCTCGGCCTTGCGAGCCGCGTCCACCGCAACTTCCTTGACGTTGACGGTGGCCGACTGGGTGTGCCTTTCATAGCGGCCGAAGAGCGATTTGCGCACGTCCAGGCCCACCACCACGCTCTGGCTGCCAAACACCCGCGCCGCCTGCGTCACCAGTTCCATGGTGCCGGTGGCGGCTGTGTTCACGGCCACTTTTTCTATACCCAGTTTGAAGAGCTGTTCAAACTGTTCAAGCCGGGTCACGCCGCCGCCGTAACACAGCGGTATGAAGGCTTCGCTGGCAATGTCGGCAAGCAGTTCGAAGTTGGGGCCGCTGCCGCGGCGGTGGGCATCGATGTCGAGCAGGATCAGCTCGTCCACCGCCTTGTCGTTGAAGATGCGCACCGCATTGATCGGGTCACCGACATAGGTCTCGTTCTTGAACTTGACGGTTTTCACCAGACCGCGGCCGCGCAACAGCAAGGTGGGAATGAAGCGGGCACGCAGCATGGTGGGGCAGGTGGGGTGGCGGCCGGGGCCCTCAGGCGCCGTGGGCGAAGTTGCGCAGCAACTGCATGCCGTAGCGGTGGCTCTTCTCGGGATGGAATTGCACGCCTGCCACATTGCCCTGCACGATGGCCGACGCAAACTGCAAGCCGTGTTCGGTGCTGGCGAGCTGGCTTTCGGGGCGGTCGCACTGCATGTGAAAGGAGTGCACGAAGTAGAAGCGCGGCGTTTTCTCGAAACCTTCAAACAAGGTGTGCGGCTGCGTCGCCGTGGCCAGGTTCCAGCCCATGTGGGGCACCTTGTAGTCGTCGCGCGGCAGGTCGGGGAAGCGGCGCGTTTCAGCGTCGATCCAACCCAAGCCCGCTTCGTCGCCTTCTTCACTGCCGCGCGTGAGCAGTTGCGCGCCCACGCAAATGCCCAGCAGTGGAATGCGGCGCTCCAGCACCGGTTGCTGCAGGGCCTCGGCAAAGCCGGCCCGGCGCAGGTTGCGCGCGCAGGTGTCGAAGTGGCCGATGCCGGGCAGCAGCAGGTGCGTGGCGCCCGCCAGCTGGGCGGGCGTTTCGGCCACGCGTGCGGGCACGCCGATGCGTTTGAAGATGTTGACGATGGAGCCGATGTTGGCGGTCTTGTAGTCGACGATGACGATCATGCGGGCAACTCCAACAGGCGGCGCAAGGCGCTGACGCCCAGGGGGTCGCCATTGTCGCCGCGCGCGCAGGGGTCAGCAGCGCTGCCGGCCTGCGGCGGTGACGAAGCACGAGCCGACGCCTTCAGCAGCGCCTGCGCCGACACCTGTGCCAACGCCTGCACCAGCGCCGGCCCGTCCAGCGCCACGGTGGCGTCGCCGCTGGCCACCTGCTCGGCGCTGAGCTCGCCGCCGTAGCCCGACCACACCACCGACGGCAGCCCCACGCTCTGGGCTTCGATCACGGTGCTGGAACTGTGCGTGGTGTGCACCTGCGCCTGCGCCAGCAGCGCGGGCAGCGGCAGCGCCGTGGCGGTGTCGATGTCGAAACTGTCCACACCACAGGCCTGCGCCAGGGCCGCGATGGCAGCCCCTTCGCCCAGCGCCATGGGGTGCAGGCGCAGCCACCAGCTGACAGCCGGCTTCAGCTTCCAGGCCTGCAGCAGCGGCGCCAGGGCCTCGGCATGGGTCAGGCCCGGTTGCAGCGTCACCAGCACGCGCTGGCGGTCCTGCGCGCGCTGCAGCAGGTCTTGCAGGCGCGCCTGCATCGCGGGCGGCAGCTGCATATGGCCCAGCTTCCAGGCCTGCATGAAGGGATGGCCACCCACCACCGCCGTGCGCGCAGGGTGACTGTCCGGCCCTCCGGCGTTGATGAGCGCGGCGTCAGACGCCGACCAGCACCAGTACAGCGGCGGCAACAGGCGAAACCCCAGCGCGTGGCCGGGCAGTGCAGGCCAGCGCGTGTAGCCCAGATGGTGCGGGCCGGTGACGCCGTGCTGAACGTCGATGGCCGGCACGCCGGCACGGGCGGCCGCCAGTACGTAGGCGTAGCCGGTGACGTCGTAGAAGCTGACCACGAACACGGCACGCACCCGTTCGGCCTGCATCTGGCGCTGCAGCGGTGCGGCCATGGCCCACACCGCGCGCGCCATGGCGTCGAGGCGCCGCCCGGGCAAGGGTTGCAGGGGCACGCCGGCACGCGCTGCGGCGCGCTGCACCTGCTGCACCAGTGCCGCATGGCGGCGGCTGGGGTGCAGCCGCGTGGCCACGGCGGCCGCCACCTTCTGCCGCTGCAATGAAGGTGCAGTCCAGCGCGCCTGCGCCTGACCGGCGCGGGGTGCCGGGCTGGCGCGGTCCACCAGCAGCGGCTGCAGGCCAAGCTCGGTGCACCAGCGCTGCAG
>JAYUPP010000527.1:0-6171 GCA_043760045.1 Betaproteobacteria bacterium | reverse complement strand
CGGCAAAGGCCGCAAGATCAGCGAAGAGGGGGTGCGGTTTTCTTCACCGGTGAACGGCGACAAATTGCTGCTAACCCCTGAAGTGAGCATGCAGATCCAGACCGTGTTGAACAGCGACATCGTGATGCAGTTTGACGAATGCACGCCCTACGACACCGCCGGGGTGTTGACGACCGAAGCCCAAGCCCGCGCGTCGATGGAACTCAGCCGCCGCTGGGCGCTGCGCAGCCGTGACGAGTTTCAGCGCCTGGAAAACCGCAACGCCTTGTTTGGCATCGTGCAGGGCGGCATGTTTGAGAACCTGCGTGCCGAATCGGCCGCGGCACTGGCTGACATGAACTTGCCCGGTTATGCCGTGGGCGGTGTCAGCGTGGGTGAACCCAAAGCAGAGATGCTGGCCATCATGGCGCACACGCCGCGCCTGCTGCCCGCGCACAAACCGCGTTACCTGATGGGCGTGGGCACGCCCGAAGACCTTGTGGCCGGCGTGGCTGCGGGCGTGGACATGTTCGACTGCGTGATGCCCACCCGCAACGCCCGCAACGGCCACCTGTTCACCCGCTTTGGCGACCTCAAAATTCGCAACGCCCGGCACCGCAGCGATGCAAACCCCGTCGACGAAAGCTGCGCCTGCCCCTGCTGCAAAGGCTTCAGCCGCGCTTACCTGCACCACCTGGACCGCTGCGGCGAAATGCTGGGCCCGATGCTGGCCAGCGTGCACAACCTGCACTATTACGTGAACCTGATGGCTGACGTGCGGCAGGCGCTGGATGAAGGGCGGTTCGGGGCTTTTGTGCAGCAGTTCAGGGTGGATCGCGGGCGGGGTGTTTAGCGGCGCAAAAGTGGTGGCCCTGACAACAATCTGCGGCGTTGAGCCAACCCTCACCACCGACGTCCTCATCACCGGCGGTGGCCCCTGCGGCCTGATGTTGGTCATAGATCTGGGCCGGCGGGGTGTGCGCTGTTTGCTGGTGAACGACAGGCTCGACACCGCTTTCAACCCGCAGGCCAACGCCACGCAGGCGCGCACGATGGAACACTTCAGGCGCCTGGGTTTTGCGCCCAAGGTGCGCCAGCAGGGCTTGCCGGCCGACCACCCCACCGACATCGCCTACCTCACCCACTTTGCCGGGCGTGAACTGGCGCGCCTGCGGCTGCCCACGGCAGCGGCAGCCACGCAGCTGGTGAAGCGCAGCACCGGGCCCTGGAGCGCGGCCGAGCTGGCGCACCGGGTGTCGCAGAAGTTGGTCGAAAAAACGCTGCTCGAAGAGGCCCGGAAGCTGCCCAGCGTGGACCTGCGCTTCGGCTGGCGCATGAAGTCGTTTGCCGACCATGGCAGCCATGTGGAAGCCACCGTGGCGCCGGCGCACAGCCAGGCCACTGACGCCCACACCGCGTTCGCCGGCAACCCCGGCAACCGCCATCCCGGCGCCGTCACGGTGCAGGCGCTGTCACGGTGCGGGCGCAATACCTGGTGGGCGCCGACGGCGCGCGCAGCAGCGTGCGCCGCGCTTTAAGCATCGCCTGGCAAGGTGACACCGGCATCAAGCGCAACTTCATGGGCGGCAAGATGTTGGCGGTGTACCTGCGCGCGCCTGACTTCTACACGCTGAACCCGAACGACCGCGCGTGGATGTATGGGCAGGTGCACCCGGCGCTGCGTGCTTTCATCATGTCGGTGGACGGGCACGGCGAGTTTGCCTTTCACACCCAGGTGCCCGACGGTATGGACGGCGACATCTGCACCGAAGCCGACGCGCGCCGCCGCCCGACAGCGCCAACGACTACACCGCCAGCGCCTGCCCCGGCGGCCGTGTGGGCGCAGGTGCTGGGGCATGACTGAGCAAGCGCCGTCCAGCGCCGCCCAGCGCCGTCCAGCCGCTCGGGCTGGCCAGGGATGCGCCCTTCGAATCAATCAGCCTTGACGCCCGCGTCTTTCACCAACCGCGCCCAGAAGCGGTTGTCGTCATTCAGGAACGACACAAAGTCATCGGTTGATTTCGACAGCGCCACTTCGGTGCCTTCACGCGCCAGTGCGGCTTTCACCTCAGGCTGCTGCATCACCGTTTGCGCCGCGTCGAACAGCTTCTTCGTCACCTCGGGTGGCGTGCCCACGGGCACAAAAAAGCCGTACCAGAACGACAGGCTGTAGGCCGGCAAACCCGCCTCTACCGTGCCCGGCACACCCGGCACCAACGCCGTGCGCTGTGGGCTGGTAACGGCCAGCGCTTTCAGCCGGCCGGCCTGCACCATCGGCAACACCGAAGGCGGCGTGCCAAAGGTGAGCTGCGCGTCGCCCGCCACCACCGCCTGGATGGCCGGCGCGCCACCTTTGTAGGGGATGTGCACCATCTCGACACCGGCCACCTTGCTGAAGTGCGCAGCGCCCAAATGCGGCGCCGAGCCGTTGCCCGACGTGGTGTAGTTCAAAAAGCCGGGTTTGGCCTTCGCGAGGGTGATCAATTCCTGCAGGCTGTTGATGCCGGCGCCGGGGTTCACCGCCACCACCAGCGGCGACGTGGTCAGCCGCGTCACCGGCTCCAGGTCTTTGCTGCTCAGCTTGGCGTTCAGCGCCGGGTTCACTGAAATGCTGCTCGGGCTGGCAATCAGCAGCGTGTAGCCATCGGCCGGCGCTTTGGCCACGAAGTCGGCCGCCAGGCTGCTGCCGGCGCCGGCACGGTTTTCCACCACCACGGTTTGGCCGAGTGCTTTGGAAAGGGGGTCACTGATGGTGCGGGCCACAAAGTCGGCGGCGCCGCCGGGCGCAAAGCCGATCACCAGCCTGATGGGTTTGGCCGGCCAGGCAGTGCCTGTGGCAGGGGTTTGGGCCCCTGCCGGCGCAACCAGGCTCAAGGTCAGCACCAGCGTTGGTGTCAAAGCCCAGAAGGGGCTGCCGGTGCCACGGTGGCGAAAAGTGGATGGATTCATGTGCTGTGGTGTGAGGGCTGTCAGCGCCAAATTGTCAGTCAAATATTACCGTTAGCTGCTGATGCGCAGCACGATCTTGCCCAGGTGCTGGTTGGCCTGCATGTGCGCCTGCGCAGCGGGCAGCTCATCAAATTCAAACACCCGGTCTACCAGCGGCTGCATGCGGCCGTCAGCAAAAGCCGGCAGCCAGCTGGCCACAAATGCCGGCACGCCTGCGGCTTTTTGTTCGGCGCTGCGCAGTTTGTTGGAGACACCAAACAGCGTCAGGCGTTTGCTGTGCAGCGCCTGCAGGTCGATGGGCGCGGTCAGTGTGTGGTCCACATAACCCACGGTGGCCAAGCGGCCTTCAAAGGCCAAACACCGCAGGCATTCGGCAAACACGGTGCCGCCCACGGTGTTGACAACCAGGTTCACCCCCAGGCCTGCGGTGGCATTCAGCACCGCGTCGGCAAAGTCGGGCTCGCGGGTGTGCAGGCCCAGGTCAAGCCCCAGGCCTTGCAGCCGCGCCAGTTTGTCGGGTGAACCCGAGGTGCCGATGACGCGCGCGCCCAGGGTTTTGGCGGCCTGCAATGCCGCCACGCCCACACCCGAAGAGACGCCGGTGACCAGCAACCACTGGCCGGCCTGCAGCCGGCCCTGCGTGACCAGCATGTCGTGCACCACCAGAAAGGTCAGGGGCACGGCGGCAGCGGCCTGCAGGCTCATGTTGGCCGGCACGGGCATCGCTTCGCGCGCGTCCATCAGCGCATATTCAGCAAAAGCGCCAGCGCAGCGGCCCATCACACGCTGGCCTAACATCAACGTTGTGATGTCGGCACCCAGCGCCACGACCTCGCCCGCACCTTCTGCGCCAGCGGGCTTGGCAGCGGTGCCTTTGATCAAGCCACCGGGTATGAATTCGCCCCGGTTCAACGCCGCGGCGTGCATCTTCAGCAGCACCTGGCCGGGGCCGGGTTCGGGGCGCGCTTGTTCGCCGACCTGCAGCACAACCTGTTGGCCTTCGATGCGCAAGGAATAGGCTTTCATGGCGGCGGTTTCTGGTGATGGTGCTGAGAGGGCAATTTGTTAATGTGGAAGTCTTTCGTGATCCGTGGCGCAGCCCCGCATCATGAAAGTTAGCGCCCTTTGAATTGCGGCTGGCGCTTTTCCATGAACGCACGGCGGCCTTCGATGTAGTCGTCGCTTTCAAAACACTGCAGGATGAGTTCGCGGCAGCGTTCGGCATCCAATTCGGGCGACGGTTTCAAGATTTCGCCGATGATGGTTTTGGCCGCAAACAGCGTCAGCGGCGCGTTGCTGCCGATGCTGCCGCTGTATTCGGCCAGCAGCGCCGGCAGTTCGGGCACCTCGCACGTGCGCGACACGAGCCCGATGCGCAAGGCCTCGGCGGCGTCGATGCGGCGCGCGGTGAGGAACAGGTCTTTGGCGGCGCCCACACCAATCAAGTCCACCAGGTTCTTCAGCGCCGAATAGCGGTAACCCAGCCCCATGCGCCCCGCAGGAATGGAAAACAGCGCGTCGCTGGCCGCGATGCGAACATCACAACTGATGGCCACGTTCAAGCCGCCGCCGATGCACCAGCCGCGTATGCAGGCCACGGTGGGTTTCCTGAAGGTGTAGATGCTCATCAGCGCGTCTTCAGCCAGCGCTTCGTAGTGGCTGACGGCGGCTTTGGCGGCGCGCAGGTCTTCAAACTGCGAGATGTCGGCGCCCGAGACAAAGGCCTTTTCACCGGCGCCCGAAAACACCACCAAGCGCACCCGGTCGTCAGCCGCAGCTTGCGCCAACAGCGGCGGCACGGCCGCCCACATGTCCACGCTGAGCGCATTGTGGCGGGCCGGGTTGTTGAAGACGATGTGCAGGGCGGGGCCTTCCAGCCGGGCGAGCACACGTTCCGTTGGGGAGATGAAGTCAGTGTTGGGCGTTGACATTGGGATGCATGGAGTCCTTGGCGTACAAACAATACGGCACTGCACCTTCGACGCGAGCCCGTGGCGCGGGGCGACAGCTTCCGCTCATGTCCTCCTTCGCCAGCCTGCGGCTGGCGAATTCCCCCTTTACTTCGCTCCATCGGTCACCCCGCGCCACGGGCTGGCACCAGCGGCGGCGCTCGTCCGATGCGAAGCGAGGCACAAGTCGCCCCATCAAAACACCCCCCGCGCCTTCATCAGCAACACGTCAGCAGCAGAAAGGCCTATCTCAGCTAACACCTCTTCGGTGTGCTCTCCCCGCTGCGGCGCCGCGCGGGCCAGGGTGCTGGGTGTGCGCTCCAGCACCACCGGTTGGCCCACATGCCGCTGCGCGCCCAGTCGCGCTGAAATCACGTCTTGCACCAGCCCCAGGTGTTGCACCTGCGGCTCGGCAAACACACCGGCCATGTCGTTGATGTGCCCACACGCCACGCCGTCGGCGTTGAAGCGTTCTATCCAGTGCTTGCGGTCGTGCAGGGCCAGCCGCTCGTTGATGGCGGCGTTGAGCACGTCGCGGTTCACACCACGGCCGGCTTTGTCTACAAATCGCGGGTCGGTCACCCATTCAGGCGCGCCCAGCGTGGTGCAAAAACGTTCCCAGATCTTGCTGCCAAAAACGGCGATGTTCATGTAGCCGTCGCGCGCCTTGTAAACGCCGGTGGGGATGCTGGTGGGGTGGAAGTTGCCGGCTTGGCCCGCCACTTCGCCGTCTTGCAACCAGCGCGCTGTCTGGAAGTCCATCATGCTGACCATGGCCTGCAGCAGCGAGGTGTGCAGCCACTGGCCCTTGCCCGAGACCTCGCGTTCCAGCAGCGCCACCAGAATGCCCTGCGCAGCGAAGATGCCTGCGCACAGGTCGGCAATGGGTATGCCCACGCGCACGGGCCCCTGGCCCTGCAGCCCGGTGACGGACATCAAGCCGCCCATGCCCTGCGCAATTTGGTCGAAACCCGGCCGGTCGGCCAGCGGGCCGCTCTGGCCGAAGCCGCTGATGCTGGCGTAGACCAGCTTCGGGTGGTCGGGCGCCAGCGTTTCATAGTCGATGCCGAGCCGAAACTTCACATCGGGGCGAAAGTTCTCCACCACCACGTCGGCGGTGCGGATCAGCTGCTTCAGCGCCGCAATGCCTTCGGGCTCTTTCAGGTTCAGCGTCACGCTGCGCTTGTTGCGGTGTGTGTACTGGTAGTCGCTGCCGTCCTGGCCGCCCAGCGTGTCGTCGCCGCGCATGTGTTCGGGCATCTGCACCTGGATGACATCAGCGCCCCAGTCGGCC
>JAYUPP010000526.1:0-2501 GCA_043760045.1 Betaproteobacteria bacterium | reverse complement strand
CAGCAGCACCTGCGCGCTGGCTTGCGGGGCGGGGGTGTTCAAGGCGGCCACACACAGCGGGTCTATCAGCATCGCGCGCACGGCAGCGGGCAGGGTTGAACACAGCGCGTCAACGCTCAGTTCTGCCGGGCAGGTGAAGCCCCGCAGCGCCAGGCCTGCGGCCCAGCGCAGCGTGGCCAGGCGCTCTGCCGGGCGCCACGGCTTGCACGCCCACACGCCGCGTGCAAAGGCCAGCGCCTGCGGGCCAGCAGGCAACACAAACTGCCGCCCGTCGGCAAACACCAGGCGCAGCGGCTGGCGTTGCAGCACTGCGTCGGGGTCCACGCCCACCTGGTGCATCAGCCTGATCGTTTGGCGGTAAGCGCCGATGAGGATGTGCTGGCCGTTGTCCAAGCTGTCTGGCGTCGGGCGCAGGCTGCGGGCGCGGCCGCCGACATGGTGTGCAGCTTCAAAAACCGTGACACGGTGGCCCGCCTGCACCGCGCTCACGGCGGCGGCGAGGCCGGCCCAGCCAGCGCCCACCACCGCGAGATGCAGCGGTGTCACTTCAGGTCACGCAAGGCTGGCCGCCCGCGCTCGGGGTGTGAACAAAACGGCTTCACTGGCCGGTGAGATGGGTGCGCGTGGCGATCCACAGCTTGCGCAGCGGAGTCACCGAGGTGCGCTGGTGCAGCACCTGGAAGCCCTGGGCCTCGATGTCGCGCAGCAGTGCGCGGTAGATGTTGGCCATCATCAAGCCGGGCTTTTGCGCCACGCGGTCCTGCGCGGGCAGCAGCGCCAATGCGGCGTCATAGCTGGCATGGGCGCGCGCAGCCTGGTGGCGCATCAAGGCCTGAAAACGGTCGCTGTAGCCCCAGGGCGCTTCGCGTTTGAGCAGCTCATGCGCCTTCACGTCGAAGCTTTGCAGTTCCGAGAGCGGCAGATAGATGCGGCCGCGCCGCGCGTCGTCGCCCACGTCGCGGATGATGTTGGTGAGCTGCAGCGCCAAGCCCAGCTGGTGCGCGTAAGCGGTGGTGGCGGGCTGCGTGCTGCCGAAGATGTTGGCTGCCACCTCGCCCACCACGCCGGCCACCAGATGGCAGTAGCGCTGCAAGCCTGCAAAATCGAGAAAGCGCGTCTGCTCCAGGTCCATCTGGCAGCCCTCAATCACCGATTGCAGGTGCGTCTGCTGGATGCTGAACTCGGCTACCAGCGGCATCAGCGCCTTCATCACCGGGTGTGTGGGTGCGCCATTGAAAGCGCTCTGGACTTCGTTGCGCCACCACTGCAGTTTGGTGGCCGCCACGCTGGTGTCTGCTGTCTCGTCGACGACGTCGTCAACCTCGCGGCAGAAGGCATAAAAAGCAGTGATCGCGGCCCGCCTTGGCGCTGGCAGAAAGAGAAACGCGTAGTAAAAAGACGAACCGCTGCCGGCGGCTTTGTCTTGCACGTACTGTTGTGGCGTCATTGCAGCGTCATCCCGGCGTCAAGCGCTCGCGGCCCGCATGGTGCTGGCGCGCCACAGCAGCAGCGGCCCATCGAAGGCAGGCAAGGTGGGGCGCTGCAAGAGCACGGCGTGGTTCATGCGCGCAATTTTCTCAAGAATGCGCAAGCCACCCTGCACCACCAGGCGCAGTTCCCAGCCTGCGCGCCCCGGTACCTGCAGCGCCAGCGGCGCGCCTTGCAGCATCAGGCCGCGCGCCCAGGCGCACAGGTCCGTCACCAGCCTGCGTGTTTGTGGGTTGTCTTCGCATCGCCGCAGCGCCTGCGCCGACACGCCGTGACGCACCAGGTCAGCTTGCGGAACGTAAAGGCGACCGCGCGGCCCGTCTACGCTGAGGTCTTGCCAGAAATTGATCAACTGCAGTGCTGTGCAGATGGCATCGGCTTGCAGCAATGCGGTGCGGTCGGCGATGCCGTACAGGTGCAGCAACAGCCGGCCGATGGGGTTGGCAGACCGCGCGCAGTAGTCCAGCAATGACAAACGATCGTCGTAGCGCGGGTTGTGCACGTCCTGCTCAAAAGCGTCGAGCAGCGCGTGCAGCGGTGGTGCCGGCAGGTGGTACTGGCGAACGCTGTGCGCCAATGCTGCAAACACGCTTTGCCAGCGCGGGCTGGTGGCCTGTGCGCTCAGCACGGCCTGCAGGTCGCGCCGATAGGCCGCCAAGTTGGCCAGGCGTTCAGCCGGCTGGGCTGTGCCCTCGTCGGCCAGGTCGTCAGCGGTGCGTGCGAAGTGATATATCGCCACAACGGCAGGGCGTAAACGGGGCGGGCACAGCACCGAAGCGACGGGGAAGTTTTCGTAGTGATCAACGCTCAAGGTGCACCGACTGTACAAAACAGAATTCGACGGCCTCGCACGCAGCTGGGCTGCAAGCTTGGTGCTGCCAGATTGCACAGGCCGTTATTGACAGGGTTTGTGCTGGCCCAATACATTACTGACCGGTCAGTCAGTAATGTAATACCAGCCAGGACACACCGTGCGCATGTTCACCCGCCCCTCGTTCATCGCCCCCCCGTTG
>JAYUPP010000525.1:0-6213 GCA_043760045.1 Betaproteobacteria bacterium | reverse complement strand
TACATCGGCATGCTGCGCTACAGCGTGCCCGGCGTGGGCCTCATCAGCCCGCCGCCGCACCACGACATCTACAGCATCGAAGACCTGGCGCAGCTGATACACGACCTGAAAAACGCCAACCCGCGCGCCAGTGTCAGCGTCAAGCTGGTGTCTGAAGTGGGCGTGGGCACCATCGCTGCCGGTGTGGCCAAGTGCAAGGCCGACCACGTAGTGATAGCAGGGCACGACGGCGGCACGGGTGCGTCGCCGTGGTCGTCGATCAAACATGCCGGCACACCGTGGGAGTTAGGGCTGGCAGAAACCCAGCAGACGCTGGTGCTCAATCGCTTGCGTTCGCGTATTCGCGTGCAGGCCGACGGCCAAATGAAGACTGGCCGCGATGTTGTCATCGGTGCCCTGTTAGGTGCCGACGAATTTGGCTTCGCCACCGCACCGCTGGTGGTGGGCGGCTGCATCATGATGCGCAAGTGCCACCTGAACACCTGCCCGGTGGGCGTGGCCACACAAGACCCGGTGTTGCGCAAGAAGTTCAGCGGCAAGCCCGAGCATGTTGTCAACTATTTCTTCTTCGTTGCCGAAGAAGCGCGCCAGATCATGGCGCAGCTGGGCATCAGAAGGTTCGACGACATGATCGGCCGCGCCGACCTGCTGGACACCCGCAAAAGCATCGCGCACTGGAAGGCCAAGGGCCTGGACTTCGGCCGCGTGTTCCACCGTGCCGAGCTCGACGCCAGCGTGGTGCGTTATCACACCGAAGTGCAAGACCATGGCCTGGACCGCGCGCTGGACGTGAAGCTGATTGAACGCTGCCTGCCCGCGCTGGAGCGTGGCGAAAAAGTGCAGTTCATGGAAGAAGCGCGCAACCGCAACCGCAGCCTGGGCACCATGCTGTCGGGTGAACTGGTGCGCCGCCGGCCTGAGGGCTTGCCCGACCACACCATCTTCATGCAGATGGAAGGCACCGGCGGCCAGAGTTTTGGCGCTTTCCTGGCCCCGGGCATAACGCTCTATTTGATCGGCGACGCCAACGACTACACAGGCAAGGGTTTATCGGGCGGCCGTGTGGTGGTGCGGCCCAGCATCGAGTTCCGTGGCGACACCACGCAGAACATCATCATCGGCAACACCGCGCTGTACGGCGCCACCAGCGGCGAAGCGTTTTTCCGCGGCGTGGCGGGTGAACGTT
Organism: Betaproteobacteria bacterium; assembly: GCA_043760045.1. Lineage (GTDB taxonomy): Bacteria > Pseudomonadota > Gammaproteobacteria > Burkholderiales > Burkholderiaceae_C > Rubrivivax. Next base: position 5,027 of record JAYUPP010000525.1, on the reverse strand, counting down.
TTGCGGTGCGCCTGTCGGGCGCCAGCGCGGTGGTGGAAGGCACGGGCGACCACGGCTGTGAATACATGACCGGCGGCACCGCTGTCGTGTTAGGTAAAACCGGCCGCAACTTCGCCGCCGGCATGAGCGGCGGTGTGGCCTACGTCTATGACGAAGACGGCCAGTTCGCCAGCCGCTGCAACACCAGCATGGTGGCGCTGGACAAGGTGTGCGCCAAGGCGGAACAGGCCGGCCCAGCGGTGGGCTGGCACGCCGGCACTGCCGACGAAGTGTTGCTGAAAAAGATGATCGAAGACCACCACAAGTGGACCGGCAGCCTGCGCGCGCGCGAACTGCTGGACCGCTGGGCGGAAGCGCGTGGCCGCTTCGTCAAGGTCTACCCGCACGAGTACAAACGTGTGCTGGCCGAGCGCGCCGCCAGGGCTGCCATGGCCACACCGGCGGCTGCGGTGCCGGGCAAAGCCAAAGCACCGGCATCGCTGGTTGCCGGCAAGTAAAAAAATCAGGAGCACCCTATGGGCAAGGTCACCGGTTTCATGGAATACGAGCGGCTGGAAGAGGGCTACGAGCCCGTGCCGCAGCGTTTGAAAACCTGGAAAGAATTCGTCATCACGCTGGCTGAAGACAAAGCCAAGGTGCAAAGCGCGCGCTGCATGGACTGCGGCACGCCGTTTTGCAACAGCGGCTGCCCGGTGAACAACATCATTCCGGACTTCAACGACCTGGTGTTTCAGGGCGACTGGTTGACCGCCATCGACACGCTGCATTCCACCAACAACTTTCCTGAATTCACCGGCCGGGTCTGCCCCGCGCCCTGCGAAGCGGCCTGCGTGCTGAACGTCAACGACGACCCGGTGGGCATCAAGAGCATCGAACACGCCATCATCGACCGCGCCTGGCAAGAGGGCTGGGTGACACCACAACCGGCCGTTGGCCCAACCGGCAAGAAGGTGGCTGTGGTGGGCAGCGGCCCCGCCGGGCTGGCGGCCGCACAACAACTGGCACGCGCTGGCCATGCGGTCACGGTGTTCGAGAAAAACAGCCGCATCGGCGGCCTGCTGCGCTACGGCATTCCCGACTTCAAGATGGAGAAAAGCCACATCGACCGCCGCGTCACACAGATGCAGGCCGAGGGTGTGACCTTCCGCACCGGTGTCTTGATAGGCAGCTTTCCTGCCAACAGCAAAGTCACCAACGACGCCCAAGAAACCATCAGCGCCGAGACGCTGAAATCCGAGTTCGACGCTGTGCTGCTGGCCGGCGGCAGCGAGATCAGCCGCGACCTGCCGGTGCCCGGCCGCGAACTGGACGGCGTGCACTACGCGATGGAGTTTTTGCCGCAGCAAAACAAGGTGGTGGCCGGCGACAAGGTGAAGGGCCAGATCAAGGCCACCGGCAAACATGTGATCGTGATTGGCGGCGGCGACACCGGCAGCGACTGCGTGGGCACCAGCAACCGCCACGGCGCGGCCAGCGTGACGCAATTCGAGCTGATGCCGATGCCGTCCGAGCAAGAAAACAAACCGCTGGTGTGGCCCTACTGGCCCACCAAGCTGCGCACCAGCAGCAGCCATGAAGAAGGTTGTGAACGCGAATTCGCCATCGCCACCAAAGAAATCACCGGCAAGGACGGCAAACGCAGCGGCAAGGCCACGACGCTGAAAACCGTGCACGTGCAATGGCAGGCCGGCAAGATGGTGGAAGTGCCCGGCACTGAAAAAGAGTGGAAGGCCGACCTGGTGCTGCTGGCCATGGGTTTTGTGTCGCCGGTGGCTGCCGTGCTGGAAGCCTTTGGCGTGGAACGCGACGGCCGTGGCAACGCCAAAGCCACCACCGACGGCCCGGGTTGTTACGCCACGGGCGTGGACAAGGTGTTTGCCGCCGGCGACATGCGCCGGGGCCAGAGCCTGGTGGTGTGGGCCATCCGCGAAGGTCGCCAGGCGGCGCGGGCGGTGGATGAGTACTTGATGGGTGTTAGCGCGTTGCCGCGCTGACTTTCACTGTCTCCGAGCCCGACTCGATCAGCTTGCTGCGTATTGCATCAGGCTGAGGGTTGCACCCTGCGGGTCCTGGATCACCGCCATGCGGCCCACGGTGGGCACATCCATCGGCGGCACCAGGGTCTTGCCGCCGAGCGCATCACACCGGGCCACCGAAGCTTCAACATCCGACACCGTCACATAACAGCCCCAAGCCGGCGGCATGGGCGGCGCGCCAGGCGGGTTGGACATGATGCCGGCGACTTGCGTGTCGCCGACGCTGACAACGTGATAACCGCCCATGTCGGCGCCCATGTCTTTGGCAGTCCACCCAAACAGAGCACCATAAAACGCGACAGCGGCTTTGGGGTCGGCAGTTGTCAGCTCAGACCAGCTCAAAGCACCGTGGGTTTTGTAGACGTCCATCGCAAGGTCCTGATTCAACGATGAGGGACGACGATGCTGCGCCTGGTGGCTGCAGATCGGAACCGGGGTTTCCCGTATTCCTGCAATCGGCGCGGCACCTTCATTCTGCGTTTGCACCTGCATGCGAGAATGCTTTCCAACTTGATTCAGGGCCATCGGTCGCGCGCAGCGGCTGGCTCAAAACTGCTTGAGCGCCGACACCTTCATCGAGATCGACCATGTCACGTTTGGCTATGACAGCAGCCGGGTGATCTTGTCTGACGTGGCGCTGAAGTTCCCGCGTGGCAAGGTGACTTCCATCCTGGGTGGCTCGGGCTGCGGCAAAACCACGCTGATGCGCCTGATAGGCGGTGTGCACCGGCCCGACCAGGGGCGCGTCATCGTTGACGGCGAAGTGCTGGACACCCGCAACAAGGAACAACTGTTCAAGCTGCGGCGCCGCCTGGGCATGCTGTTTCAGTTCGGCGCCTTGTTCACCGACCTCACCGTCTTCGACAACGTGGCTTTTCCGATCCGCGAACACACCGCGCTGCCCGAAGACATGATCCGCGACCTGGTGCTGATGAAGCTGAACGCGGTGGGCCTGCGCGGCGCGGCGAACCTGCGCATCGCTGAAGTGTCGGGCGGCATGGCGCGGCGCATTGCACTGGCTCGCGCCATCGCACTCGACCCCGAACTGATCATGTACGACGAGCCCTTTGCCGGCCTCGACCTCATCAGCATGGGTGTCGCCGCCAAGTTGATCCGCACTTTGAACGACGCCACCGGAGCCACCAGTCTGGTCGTTAGCCACGACGTGCCGGAATGCATGTCCATCAGCGACCATGTGGTGCTGCTGGCCAACCAGGGGCGCGTGGTGGCACAGGGCACACCGGCCGAGTTGATGGCAAGCCTGGACCCCGAAACACGACAGTTCGTGCGCGGTGAACCTGACGGGCCGGTGAAGTTTCACTATCCGGCGCGCGACATGGGTGTGGACTTCGGCGTCGCGGCTGAAGGTGCTGCCGACGTTGGCGCCGAACGCGCCACATCGGAGGCTAGCGCGTGAACTTGGTGCAGCGCCTGGGTGCCACCGCGCTCGACCAGTTTCGCGGTTGGGGCCATGCAGCGCTGTTTTTCGCCGAGCTGCTGCGCGCACTGCCGGCGTCATTCCGTCGCTTCGGCCTGGTGGTGGCGCAAATCTACGCCATCGGCAACCGGTCGCTCATCATCATCATGGCCTCGGGCCTGGCGGTGGGTTTTGTGCTGGCGCTGCAGATGTATTACGCGCTGGTGGCTTACGGCGCTGCGGAAAGCCTGGGCCTCATCGTCAACCTGGCGCTGGTGCGTGAACTGGGGCCGGTGGTCACGGGTTTGCTGTTTGCCGGCCGCGCCGGCACGTCGTTGACGGCCGAGATCGGCCTGATGAAAGCCGGTGAACAGCTGGCGGCAATGGAACTGATGGCCATCGACCCCAAGGCGCGTGTGCTGGCGCCGCGTTTCATCGGCGGCATCATGTCCATGCCGATACTGGCGGTGCTGTTCTCGGCCGTCGGCATTCTGGGCGCCTATGTGGTGGCGGTGCTGCTGATTGGGGTGGACGCCGGCAACTTCTGGTCCATCATGCAGACCAAGGTGGACGTGGTGCGTGACGTCGGCAACGGCCTGGTGAAGGCCACCGTGTTCGGCGTCATCTGCACCGTGGTGGCGCTGTACCAGGGCCATGAAACCGAGGCCACGCCGGAAGGTGTGGCCTATGCCACCACACGCACGGTGGTGATCTCTTCGTTGTGGGTTTTGGGCATGGACTTCGTCCTCACGGCGCTGATGTTCTCCACACCTTGAACATCCCGGCACATGAGCTTTGAGCACCGTGACCGCGTGGCTTGAATTGGAGCGTTAGGCAAATGGGCAAAAAAAGCATCGAAACACTGGTTGGCGGGTTTGTCCTGCTGGGCATGCTGGGCCTCGTGTTCCTGGCTCTGAAAGCGGCCAACCTGGGCGGCGTGGGCGGCAGCGACACCTACAGCGTGCAGGCGCGTTTTGACAACATCGGCGGCCTGAAAGTGCGCGCGCCGGTGCGCAGCGCCGGCGTCACGGTGGGCCGCGTGGTGGCCATTTCGCTTGACCCCAAAACCTTTCAGGGGGTGGTGAAAATGGACATCGAACGCGCCTTCCAGTTTCCCAAAGACTCGGCCGCGAAGATCCTGACCGCAGGCCTGCTGGGTGACCAGTACGTGGGCATGGAGCCGGGTGGTGACGACAAAAACCTGGCTGCCGGCGACACGGTGGCGCAGACGCAATCGGCCGTGGTGCTGGAAAACCTGATCGGCCAGTTCATGACCGGCAAGGCCGGTGAAGTGGCTGCCACGCCTGCCGCTGCGCCGGCATCTGGGGCTGGCAAATGAAAGCGCGACGCTGGCTTTGGGTGCTGATGCTGGCCGGCGGCGTGCTGGCGGGCTGCGCCACCACCTCCAGCACCACAAACCCCACCACGGGCAGCGCTGCTGCAAAAGCCGCGCCGGCCGCTTCAGCCACCGACCCGTGGGAAAACTGGAACCGCAGGGTTTACGCCTTCAACGACGCCATCGACGTGGCGGTGTTGAAGCCGGTGGCTGAAACCTACCGCAAGGTGTTGCCCGA
>JAYUPP010000524.1:0-6215 GCA_043760045.1 Betaproteobacteria bacterium | reverse complement strand
TCGGCTTACGGCTGCGCGCCATCGCCGTCGCTCAAACTCAGCACCAATACAGCGTTATGGCGCAAGCAGGAAGACGACATCGACATCGACTGTGGCGGCATCGTTGAAGGCCTGGACACGGTGCAAGCCGTGGGCGAACGCATCTTCCAGCTGATGCTGGCCACGGCTTCAGGCCGCAGCACCAAGAGTGAGTTGCACGGCTACGGGCAGAACGAGTTTGTGCCTTGGCAGCTGGGTGCGGTGATGTAGGGTTGAGAGGCCCTCTGGAGTCACGGGCCCTCTGGAGTCACGGGCCCTCTGGGGTCACAGGCCCTCTGGGGCCTTCGGGGGTCACGGGCCCTCGGGGGTCCATTCTCAATACTGTTCACTTAATGAGCACTCCGTTCGGGCTGAGCTTGTCGAAGCCCCTGCAGGCACTTCGACAGGCTCAATGCGAAGGGGCAAAGTCAACAGTATTGGGTCAACTCTTGCGTCTTGCTGCAAGAGGTGCGCGTGGACCGTAACAAACGCCTGCGAACGCCAAACCGTCATCACCAGGTTGATGCGTCATCATCGCCACCCGACCGCAGCCACTGATCTTCGCCGCCATGATTTTCACCCCCGCCATCACCCTGCTGGGCGAGCCCACGCCGCTGCAGTGGAGCTTGACCTTTGTCGAAGGCAAGCTGCTGCTGCCCGACGCCGACGACCGCAGCCTGGGCCCGCTGCCGGCAGAGCGTTGGCACCACGGTGCCGAAGTGCGCCACTACCTGGGCCGGCTGGACGGCCTGGACTGCTGGGCGCTGCGCCTGCCGGCGGCACCCGAGGGCTGGCGTGCGGTGTCGCTGCGCGCCGCGATGATGAATCTGGCCTCGCCCCTGGCGGGCCTGGCCGGCCGCGCGTCGCAGGTGCTGGACTGGGACCGCACACACCGCCACTGCGGCGCCTGCGGCACGCCCACCGAACACCAGACCAGCGAGCGTGCGCGCCGCTGCCCGGCCTGCGGTCACACCGCCTACCCGCGCATCAGCCCGGCGATGATGGCTTTGGTGTGGCGCCCCGGCCAGGTGCTGCTGGCGCGCGCGCCGCACTTCGTGAACCAGATGTACAGCGCACTGGCCGGTTTTGTAGAGGCCGGTGAAAGCCTGGAAGACTGCGTGCACCGCGAAGTGGCCGAAGAAGTGAATGTGCAGGTGGACGAACTGCGTTACTTCGGCAGCCAGAGCTGGCCCTTTCCGAACAGCCTGATGATTGCCTTCACTGCGCGCTGGACGGGCGGCAGCATCGTGCCGCAGGAAAGCGAAATTGCCGACGCGCAGTGGTTTGACCTGGACGCGCTGCCCCACATTCCACCGCGCTTCTCGATCTCGGGGCATTTGATACGCGACACCGTGCTGGCTCTGCAGTCCAGCGGGCGCCCGGCTTGAAGCCGACCACGGCGACGGCGCCCGGTGCGCCGCCTTCGCCTTATGCGCCCGGTGCGGATACAACTGCAACCCCAACCCCGCCACCGCGCATGGCCAACCGGCCTGCTGCGGCGTTGCTGGCCACCGCGCTGGCCGCCGCCCTGTTCATAGGCATGGACGCCACCGTCAAGACGCTGGCGCACCGCTTCGACGCGCTGCAACTGACTTTTCTGCGCTTCGCCGCCGGCTCGCTGTTTGCGCTGCCGCTGTGGTTGTGGTTTCGCACGCCCATGCCGCCGCGCCAGCGCTGGCGTTTGCACGCCTTGCGCAGCATGTTGCTGCTGCTGGCGCTGCTGGCCTGGTTTCACAGCCTCACGCTGCTGCCGCTGGTGCAGGCGGTGGCGGTGGGCTACACCGCACCGCTGTTCATTTCGCTGCTGGCCATGCTGGTGCTGAAAGAAAAGCCCTCGCGCTGGATCTGGGCTGCACTGGCGCTGGGCGCGGTGGGCGTGGCGGTGGGGCTGTGGCCCGAATGGGTGGCCAGCCAGGGGCCGGCAGGTGCTGCTGCCGACAGCCAAGCACAGGCCTTGGCCAGCCGCGCCCGCATGGCCGGCATGGCCGCAGCGGCGGTGTCGGCCGTGGCTTACGCCGGCGTGGTGGTGATGGCACGCCACCAGGCCCAGCGTGACGGCTTGTGGACCATTTTGCTGGTGCAAAGCCTGCTGCCTTTGCTGCTGCTGGCGGGGCCGGCAGCAGCGCGCTGGCAGCCGATGAACGCAAGCGACTTGCCGCAGGTGCTGCTCATCGGCGCGCTGGCCACCAGCGGCTTGTTGGCCATCACCTGGGCCTTCACGCACATTGAAGCCAGCCGCGCTGCGCCGATGGAATTCACCGGCCTGGTGTGGGCCGCAGCGCTGGGCTACAGCTTGTTCGGCGAAGTGCCCACCGTCTGGTCACTGGCCTCAGCGGGCCTGATTGTGGGCGGCTGTTTGTTGCTGTTGCGGCGCTGAACTGCAAACGAGGCTGTACGCCGCATAACGTTTGAGTGTAGGTGATATGAAACTTCGCTCAGGGCACTTCCACCACCCACTGCTGCAGCCCCACCCTGCAGCTGCCCACTTCCACATGCACACGGCCGCTGCCGGCCACCAGCAGCGTGACAAAACGCTCGTGGCTGTTGCCGCGTGTCCAGGGTGAAAAAACAGCGCTGCCCCCGTGCAGGCCGCAGCCCCAGCCGTCCAGGTGCCCGATGGGCACCACCGCCTCGGTGGGCGCCAAGATCGTGACGCCGTCGCCGCGCGCCGTCAGCCGCAGCGGTTCGGCGTGCACCAAAGCTTTCGCCGAAGCCGGGCCGCAGGTGCCCAGATAACCCCGGTTGACAACACGAATGTCGATGCGTGTATGGCCCTCCAGGCGCTGCTGCTGCACCACTTCAACGCACACCCGGGGCACCAGCGCAGCCACCCGCAAAAAGGCGGCGCTCTGGCTGTTGCAGGTTTCGGCCAGGCGCTCGAAGGGCGGGTTCCAGATGCCCACGCGAGGGTCAAAGCCACCCACTTCCACCTCACCCAGCTGCGGGTGCTGCACCTTGTGCCAGCGGCCAAAAATGCGCCCCGCGTTGTGCTGCTGGTCAAAGGCCGCCAGCGCGCGCAGGTCGGTGCGTGTCAACTTGGAATAGTGGTCCACAAAGGGCTTTTTGCGTGTGATGCCGAGCTGCTTGAACAGGTCCCACAGTTCCACCACATAAGCCAACGCGCCGCGCTGCTGGTAGGCGTAGTTCGACAGGCTGCCGTGTATCGGCTTGTCGGGTTCGTACAAAAATTCGTGAAAACCGCTCACCGTGACGTAGCCGGTGTGTTCAGTCATCCAGGCCTCGACCTGTTCAAACACGCCCAGGTCTTCGGCGTTCATCTTGCTGTCGGGTTTGTCGGCCAGCGGCCTGATCAAGACACCACCAAAAGTGTGCAGGTTCAGCCACACCATGATGTTGGGGTGGCGGCTGGCAAAGTCCATCACCGCGCGGGTTTCAGGCGCGCTGCCGGGGTAGTTGCCGGCGCCGACCTGCTGCGGCTCGGGCGCCCAGCCGAAGGCAAAGTTGCGGTTGAAGTCGGTGCTGTTGTCAGACAGGAAGTGCGCCGCCGGTATGTTGCGGCCATCGAAGTTGGCGATGCGGCCTTCAGGAAACAAGCGATAAAACGGCCCCTCGTCTTCGGGCAACCGCGGCACCAGCACGGCGGGAACGAGCGTTTGGCCGCTTTCGCACCGCAGTTCCACCAGCTCACCTTCGGGGTCGGTCATGCGCATCGTCAGCGCCTGTCCGTCGCCGTTGATGTCTTCAGCCACCCAGTGTGCGTGGCCCTGGTTGGCACGTTCATCCACCGGGCTCGACCGCACATAACGGCCGCGTTTCAGCACCTCTTCGGCACCGTCGGGCGACAGGCGCGGCGCCACATAAAACAGCGTCTCGCGGATGACGTCGGCCATGTGTGGCGGCAGTGGCTTGCCACCTGCGCTGTTGGCGCCAGCGTGGATGGCGATGATGTCTTCGGCAATCGCTAACGCCACACTGGTGCCGCACACTTCGCTGGCGTGCATGTTGCCGTCGATCCACACCGCAGGCCGTGCCGTGCCGGGGTCACCGGGGTTGTGGCCGATGGTCAACAAGGGGATGTCAAGGCCGGCTGCGCTCAGGCCCAGCGAGCCCAGGTGCACGAGGCCCCGGTGTTGATGCGCCCAGCGCTGCAGCTGCTGGGTGAGCTCGGTGTGGTCGATGTACTTTTGGCGGAACATGGGGTGCGGCGGTGTGCGTTTCGGTTTCAACTTCAGGTCAATCGGCCTTGATGTCGCGCGCCTTGATGACCTGCGTCCAGTAGGTGGTCTCGCGCTGCACCAGCGCGTTCAGCGCGTCAGGGGCCAGATAGCGAATCTCGATGCCGGTGCGGTCGGCCATGGCTTTGGCCTCGGGCGTGGCCAGCGCAAGCTTCACCTTGTCGGTCAGCTGCTGCACCACCGCTGCGGGTGTGCCGGCGGGCGCAAACAGCGCCACCCAGGCTTCCAGCTCAAAACCGGGCAGGCCGGCCTCGGCGGTGGTGGGCACAGCGGGCAAACCCGGGTGACGGGTTTTGCCGGTCACGGCAAAGGCTTTCAGCTTGCCCGCCTGCACATGCTGCATCACCGAAGGCGGGGTTGTCATGAACACCTGCACCTGCCCGGCCAGCACGTCTTGTATGGCCGGGCCGCTGCCTTTGTAGGGCACATGCATCAGGTTGATGCCGGTGGTTTGTTCCAGCAAAGCCGTGCCCACATGCGACAGCGAGCCGTTGCCTTGCGAAGCAAAGTTCAGCTTGCCGGGGTTGGCCTTGGCGTAAGTGATGAATTCCTGCAGCGTGTTTGACGGCACCGAGGGGTGAACCGCAATCACATTCGTGGCGGCCGTGAGCAGCGCCACCGGCACAAAGTCTTTCTGCGCCCACGGCAGCTTGCTGAACAGCGCCGGGTTGCCCACGTGATAAGCCGAATAGGAGATGAGCAATGTGTGCCCGTCTTTGGGCGCCAGCGCCACCTGCTGGTAAGCGATGTTGCCGCTGGCGCCGCCCTTGTTTTCTATCACCACCGGCTGCCCCAGCAGCTTGGCCAGTGGTTCGCTGAGCAGCCGCGCCGAGGTGTCCACCACACCGCCCGGCGGGTTGGGCACTACCAGGTTGACGGGCTTGCTGGGGAAGGCCTGCGCATGGGCCGTGGCGGTGACGGCCAGGCCGCTGCACAGCAGCGCTGAACGTGCCAACTGAACCAGAGCTTGAACCCGCAAACGGCTGTGAAAAAACGTCAACGAAAACATGGGCATAACCTCAGATTGAAGTGAACATGGATGCTTTGAAACCACGAGCTGCCGACGCCGCTGCCGACGCCGTCACCCTGTGTGTGTGCAGGAACAGGTGCGGCGCGATGGCGTTCGATGAAGATTTTCACGCAAGGCTTGCATCAACAGTTGGCGAACGAAATTCAAGCGCGGACTCGCGGGGTTGCGTGGCAAGTCTGCGACTGTAGCGAGTGACAGCGACTGCCGGACAGCGACTGCCAGACAGTGGTCGACAGACAGTGGCCGACAGACAGTGGCCGACAGACAGCGACTGCGCGACTGCGCGCTGTCATGCACGACACTCCCGGCCTCACCCAAACCGCGCCTTCAACGCGCTTTTACACCGTGCAATACCCCGCCTACGACCCGCAGTCACCCGTCACGCCACTCACCGCCGAAGAGTTGCAGGCCCTTGACCTGCTGCTGCAAAAGCTGGATGCCGACCAGGCGATGAGCCTGGACGGCATGGACGGTTACCTGACCGCATTTGCCATCGGCCCCGAGGCCCTGCGCGCCTTGCCCACCGCCGACTGGCTGCCCGCCATCTGGGGCGGCGACCCGGCCGGCGCCGATGCCGCCGCCCCCTTCAACAGCAAGCGCCAGCGCAAAAACACCGTGGTGCTGGCGCTGCGCCACCTGCGCCACCTGGCGCAGGTGCTGCACCACGTCCCTGGCGGCTGGGAGCCCATCTTCAGCATCGCCGAACAGGGTGAACAAGACTGGACCGACGCGCGCGAGTGGAGCATGGGCTTTCTGCAGGCCGTGGACTTGCTGCCCGACGCCTGGGGCGATGCCTGGACCACGCCAGCGCTTTGTGACGCGCTGCGGCCGCTGCTGCTGCTGGGCGGCGGGCTGGACGATGCAGCCCCGGTGGCTGGCCCGGCTGAAAACACAGACGACCTGGCCAGCTGTGATGCAATGAGCCGCTTGGTGCCCGACGCGGTGCTGCAGTTGATGGCGTCGTTGCGGGT
>JAYUPP010000523.1:0-2507 GCA_043760045.1 Betaproteobacteria bacterium | reverse complement strand
CACTGCTGCGTTATGACGAACGGGGCAGTGGCTTGTCAAGCGCCGATGCGCTGGCGCCCAGCCTGGAAACTTCGGTTGAAGAAATAGCGGCCGTGGTGGCCGCTGCGGGGCTGCAGCAGGTGGCGCTGCTCGGCATTTCAGGCGGTGCAGCGCCGAGCATCGCTTATGCCGCGCGGCACCCCGACCGCGTCAGCCACCTGGTGTTGCTGGGGGGTTATTCCCACGGCCCGCTGCACCGCAACCTGGACGCTGCGCACCGGGCCTACCTGGAAGCGCAGGCCCAGTTGATTGAAGGCGGCTGGGGCGTGCGCGGTTCGCCGGTGCAGCAGTTTTTCACCGCCACGATGATTCCTGACGGCACGCCAGCGCAGGTGGCGGCGCTGAACGAACAGCAGCGCCGTTCGTGCGACGGCCGCCACGCTGCAGCACTGTTTCGGTCGCGCCTGGCGTTGGACGTGCGCGCCGAAATTGGCGGCGTGCGTTGCCCCACGCTGGTGCTGCATGCCCAGGGTGATGCAGCTGTTGGCGTGGAATGGGGCCGCGAGTTGGCGGCTGCGATACCCGGCGCCTGTTTTGAGACCTTGCTCACCCGCAACCATGTGCCGCTGGCAGGTGAGCCGGCCTTCGAAAGGTTTTGCGAAGCCGTGACTGCGTTTGTCAGCCCGGCAGCCCGCAGCGCCGACGCGGCGGGCCTGGCCTTCACGCCGCGTGAACGTGAACTGCTGGCGCTGGTGGCGCGCGGCTGCGACAACCTGCAGATTGCCGCGCAGCTGGGGCTGGCTGACAAGACGGTGCGCAACGCGCTGTCGCGCCTGTACACACGGCTGCAGGTGGACGGCCGCACGCATGCGGTGGTGCGGGCCCGCGAGCTGGGGTATCTGTGAGCGGGGTCGGGGCTGTGCGGCGCTGCAGGTGACGGGTCGGGACTTTTGTCCTGCCGGCGCTGGCAGTTGGGGCGCTGCAACAGGCTGCCTGCGGACAATTGTCCTGTAGCGCCCGCTGCCGCCCGGCTCTGTAATGGGCTTCCAACCCACGCCGGAGCCACCCATGAAAGCCGTCTTCAGACCCGCCATGCACAGCGACGTGTCGCAAAAACACGCCAGCCCCGACGCGGCGGCGCAGTCGCCGCAGGTGTTTGGTTTTTACCCGTGTGCCACCGGCCTGGCTTTATTGATTGCGCCGGCGCTGGCGCTTCGTAAACGCAACTGGAACGGCCTGCTGAAGGCCACGCTTGCCGTCTTGTGCGGTGCGGCGGCCGCTGGGGTGCAAGCCACTGCCTTGCCGTTTTCAGCCACCGTGGCGGGCACATCCACCATCGCCGAGGTGCTGAACCCTGTTGGCCCGGTGGTGCGCGCCGAAACCCTGGCCACCGGCAGCGGGACGCCCGGCGTTTTGACCTACCACTCGGTTGATGTGCTCAACCTGACCACCGGCCAGGGCAGCGGCCACAACCGCTTTGTCACCGCAGCGGGCGACGAGTTGCTGGGCCGCTTTGTGGTGCAGCTGATGCCGGGTGCCGACCCAACGCTCTTCGACCTGATCGGCGAGGTCACCTTTGAAGGCGGCCTCGGGCTGTATGCGGGCGCCAGCGGCAACGCGGCCTTCACGGCCAGCGGGCAATTCATCAGCGCCAGCGTGGCCCTCACACGTTTTGTTTTCCAAGGCACGGTGAACACGGTGGCCGAGCCGCCCACCAGCCTGTTGCTGCTGTGCGCCGGCGGCGCGGCTGTGCTGGCTTTGCGGAAGCAGGCGGCCGGCGCGCCGGCACGCGGGTGCAGCTTTGCTGCGCAAACCTGATGCGGAAGTCTTTCGTGTTCGGGGCTCTGCCACACATCATGAAGGTTAGGGCGCCATCAAACCAGGTCGCGCAGCAGCCGAGCAGCGGGCGCAACGCGGATGCCTTCAGCACTCTGATAGTCGCGTTGCCCATGCGCTGACACCTGCCAGGCGGCAGCCTCGGGGAAGCGCAGCTTCAGGTACTTCAAGCCCTTGCCCGGTGCGTCGTCGCCCAGCTTGCATTCCACCAGCGCCAGCGGCGTGCGGGCGTTTTCAACGATCACAAAGTCGACCTCGCGGCCGTCGATGTCGCGGAAGTAACGCAGTTCCAGGTGCCGGCCCTGCGTGTCCACCTGGTCTTCCACCCACTTCAGCAAGTGGCAGGCCATCAGGTTTTCAAAGCGTGCGCCAGCGCCTTGCACCACGCTTCAGTCGCAGTGGTAATGCTTGCGTTCTTTCTTGACGGCGCGCAGCCGGGGCGCGCCAAAGGGCGGCAGGCGGAAGATGCCGTACACCCGTTCCAGCGCGTCCACCCAGCGCGCCACGGTGGGCTGGCTGACTTGCAGGTCTTCGCGCAGTGCGTTCAGCGACAGCGGGCTGCCCACCCGTTCCGTCAGCGTCAGCGCCAGCAGTTCCAGTTTCCCAAGGTCAGACACCGTTTCCAGGCTCGTCACTTCTTCGCGGATCAGCCTTTCGCGGTAGCTGTGCGCCCAGCGGCGGGCAAAAGTCTG
>JAYUPP010000522.1:0-18412 GCA_043760045.1 Betaproteobacteria bacterium | reverse complement strand
CCGCGCAAGCTCATCGTCAAGGGCGTCGCCCACCCTGACGACGCCACGCGGCTGGCGGCCATGGGTGTGGACGCATTGGTGGTCTCGAACCACGGCGGGCGCCAGCTGGACGGCGGCGCGGCCACGCTGGACCTGCTGCCAGGTGTCTTGAGCGCCGTCGCCGGACGTTTACCCGTGGTACCCGTGCTGATGGACGGCGGCGTGCGGCGCGGGGCCGACATCGTCAAGGCACTGGCGCTGGGTGCCCAGGGTGTGCTGGTGGGCCGCGCCACGTTGTACGGCGCGATGGCGGCCGGCAAGCCCGGTGCAGCAAGGGCACTGAGTCTGCTGCGAGACGAGCTTCAGCGCACGATGCAGCTGTGTGGCGCTACGCGCGTGGCCGACATCACACACGACCTGCTGCTGCCGTAAACCGCTGCGGCACCGCAGCGGGCGAGGTCAGCGCCCGTCAAAACGCGGTGCGCGTTTGTCCACAAAAGCCACGGCGGCGCCTTTGTGGTCGTCGGTCTCGAAGGTGCGCACCATGTGCACGGCTTCGGCGTCCAGCACGTCAGACAAAGAAGCGCGCAGGCCCAGGTTCAGGTTGCGCTTCATGTAGCCGATGGCCACTGTGGGCAGCGCGGCCAGCTCTGCAGCCCAGGCCGCAGCGGCGGCGGGCAACTGGGCAGCAGGCACAGCGCGGTTCACCAGGCCGATGCGTGCCGCCTCGTCGCCCCGTATCACCTGGCCGGTGAAATACATCTCACGCGCTTTGGCAGCACCCACCAGGTGGTGCAAAAAGTAGCTGCCACCAAAGTCGCCCGAGAGGCCGACTTTCGAGAAAGCAGTCGTCAGCTTGGCGTCGTCAGCGGCAATGCGCAGGTCGCAGGCCAGCGCCAGCGAAAGGCCAGCACCGGCCGCAGGGCCCGGAATGACCGCCAGCGTGGGTTTGGGCATTTCATGCAGCCAGCGGCTGACTTCCATGCGCGCGCGCAGGTCGGTGACCTTGCTGTCGAAGCTCATCGCAGCGGCCAGACCTGCAGCCCCGCCCGCCGCGTTTTTGGCAAAACCCTTGACATCACCGCCGGCACAAAACGCGTCACCGGCGCCGGTCAGCACCACCAGGCGCACCGCAGGGTCCAGCGCCAGCCGGGGCAGCGCTTCGGCCAGCGCGGCCAGCATGTCGCGCGTTAGCGCATTGCGCGCGGCCACGCGGTTCATCGTCAGCGTGGCAATGCCGTTCTCGATGTGTTGCAAGAGGTCGGGGGTCATGTCAGCCCACCAGCAGCCGTGCCTTGGCCTCGGCATATTCGCGCTTCAAACGCGCCACCAGTTCAGCCGCAGGCATCACCTCGCGTATGGCGCCGATGCCCTGGCCGCAGCCCCAGATGTCTTTCCACGCTTTCGCCGCGCTGGCGCTCTCACCGGTGGCAAAGTTCATCTTGCTGGGGTCGCTTTGTGGCAGGTTGTCGGGGTCCATGCCGGCGTTTTTGATGCTGCCTTTGAGGTAGTTGCCGTGGATGCCGGTGTAGAAATTGCTGTAGACGATGTCGTCTGAATTGCTCTGCGTGATCATTTGTTTGTAGCCGTCCACCGCGCGCGCTTCATCGGTGGCAATGAAGGCCGAGCCGATGTAGGCGAAGTCAGCGCCCATGGCCTGCGCGGCCAGGATCGCGCCACCCGATGAAATGGCACCCGACAGCGCAATGGGGCCGCCAAACCATTCGCGTATTTCGGCCACCATCGCAAACGGGCTTTTCACGCTGGCGTGGCCACCGGCACCGGCCGCGACGGGAATCAAGCCATCGGCGCCTTTTTCGATGGCCTTGTGCGCAAACACGTTGCTGATGACGTCGTGCAGCACCACGCCACCCCAGCTTTGCACGGCCCGGTTCACGTCTTCACGCGCGCCCAGGCTGGTGATGATGATGGGCACCTTGTATTTGGCGCACACCTGCATGTCGTGTTCCAGCCGGTCGTTGCTCTTGTGCACGATCTGGTTGATGGCATAAGGCGCGGCGGGCGCCTCGGGGTGGGCCCTGTCGTGCGCGGCCAAGGCTTCGGTGATTTCAGCCAGCCATTCGTCCAATTGCGCCGCCGGCCGCGCATTCAGCGACGGCATTGCACCCACCACACCCGCCTTGCACTGTGCAATAACGAGCTTGGGGTTGCTGACGATGAACAGCGGCGAGCCGATGACGGGGAACTTGATGTTCTTCAGAACCGGAGGCAGGGTGCGGGCGGGTGCGGTCATGGGCTTGCTTGTTGCTGAAGTAGTGGGTGGTGAGATAGCGCGTCACAGCGATGCAGCGCACGGGACGAACGGGACGAACGGGCCACTTTACCCGGATCAAACCCGACGAATTCTTCAACCTCGACAAACTGCGCCGCGCTGCGGCGGTGGACTCCCTGACGCCGGCGCAAGCCGTTATGCGCCCAAGGTCGCCGGGTCTGGCGAAAGGCCCCGCGCTGGACGGGAGGCCGTCGGATGGCTATCCTCAGCCGCAAATGGGTTGGGACTACCCGACCGGCGCTGGGCTTCTGGGACTTCCTGGGGGCCCTTTTGCTTTGTGCAGCGCTTTGTGCAGACCCGCTGATCACGGGAACACTTTCAGCCCGTTGCCCTGCACCACCCCGTGTGCGCCACCGAAGAGCTTGCCCGTCAGCACGTCCCATGCGCGGTTAGGCTGGCCGGGCCGCAGCACATGCAGGCCGGCAGGCCGGGCCACCAGGTCGGCCAGTTGCAGGCCTTCGGAGTTGGCGCGCTTGTCGGCGATCACGATGTCCAGCGCATAAGGGCGTTGGCCGCGGTTGTCGCCATCACAAACGCGCCGGAACGCCAGCTCCATCTCCTTGTCTTCTTTCAGGCCGCGCGCTTCGCAGACCACGGTGGTGCGACGCTCCCCTTGGCCCTGCAACTGCAGGAAGTGGTGCACACGTTCCAGGCCGTATTTCAGCGCCAGGTGATAGGGGTGCTCCGGGCTCAGGTACTTCGCCTTGTGCCGCAGCTTGTCGATCACCACCGCCACCAACGTCATGGGCGCGGCGCGGATGATCTCGGTCAGGCCTTCCAAAAGATCATCCCGCGCGTCCTTGCCCAGGCGCGAAAACGGCCCGGTCTTTTTGCGGATGTCGTGCTCGTGCAGGATCACCAGGTCATGGCCGAACAGCTGGCACTTCAGCCGCCGCACGGCAGGCGTGACCTGGTCCACGTAGGCGGCGGTGGGCAGGATACAGAAGGCCAGCACGAAGATCGGGTAGTCGGGGTTCACCGAAGCCAGGCTGTGGTCGCCGCTTTCGTCGACGAAGACGATGTAGTCGCTGTGGGGTGGCGGTGGCGCAGCAGCTTCCGGCATGGTGGCGGGTTGCCTTTAGGCAGCGGCGGCCTCTTCCGCAACGGCTTGCGCATCGGCGTGATTGCCGGATTCCAGCGCATTGCGAAGCAGCGCCTCCAGCAAGCGAGAACGATGTGCCTCTGTTTCCATCAGGCTCGACTCCAACTCATCGCAAATCGCCATCAGTTCAGCGACCCTAGCGACGATGCGATGTTGTTCGTCCGGGGGTGGCAATGGAAGCGGACAGCTACGAAGTTGAGTCAGGTTGATCGATGCGAGATTCGTCGTCTGCTTGGCTGCGTTTTCGAAGAACGCTCTCCCGAGTGGACTATTTACATAGCATCTCACCCACTCGGGTGAGATTTCGCTCGAGCCAGTTCTTACGCGGAAGACATGGTTTTGGTGAATGCAACCTGCAATCTCGTCGTGCCAGATAGCAGCACGTCCGAGCTTGTCCCAGTCGCCCCCTTCAGTCATCAGGATGTCGCCTGGCTTCAAGGCATACCGTCTTGTATCGGCGACACGAACGGTGATTGTCTTGATCACCGACAGATCAAGATGCCCACGCTGGACATTGGCGACACGCAGGTACGGCACATCAATGGCTTGATCGGTGGCTACCTTTTGTCCCTTGGTCACACCGCTGACAATGACGAATACATCATCAAAGCAGGCCAGCGCCCAGGTGTCTGGGAAGCCGAACGCCAAGTCGTCCCGCTTCGGGCTTGATATCGGCCCCCGGCCACGCAGGCCTTCGCTTTCGAAGGCCAACGCCTTTGCCTGGCGCGCCCGATCCACGGCCTGCATGGCTGAGTTGTCGGAGGCAACCTGCGCCACCAGCATGCCGCGCGCGGCAAGGTTCAAAATTCCCTCCCGAATCTGCTTGATCTGGTCTGGCCGTGCAGTGAGGGCCGGCAGGGCATCAAGCGCGAAGCGGGCGTCGTCGGCGAAGGTCTCGGGGTCGGGCGCGTTGAGGCGGGCCAGGGTCGCCGCCGCAAGCCGGTCGCGCGCCGCCTCGCGTTCTGCCCGCGCGGCCTCCAGCCGGTCGCACAGCGTCATTAGTTCGTCGACCTTGGCGACGATACGGTGCTGCTCGGGGAGAGGCGGAACAGGAAACGGCGCAATCACCGCGTCGTCAGAGCGGAGCCGAGGCATCTTTGTGCCTTGGCCGACGCGAGTCACGTACTCCACGAAGTCAGGGCGCCGGAGTGCCAGCGCGCAGTAGCCAGCGCACAACGGAATGTATGGGCGCAGCGCGACGATCTCTGTCGTCGAATATCCAGGCTCGTCTGCGACCAATACCTTGTTCAGATATGGCCGCAGCTTCCCATAAAGGACGTCGCCGCGTCGGAATTCTGACTTCGTGCTCTGGGATTCCCGATCACAGACGCGAAGGCGAGCGAGCAGCCTTCCGGTGTCCTTCTCGACGTCCTCAAGCTCCACGAGCCAAAGCTTCGGATCGAGCGCGGTGGGCTCGCACTTCGCGCCTGCGTCGTACACAAACACATTACCGAGTGCCGCCCATGCCCAGGACTCGGGCAATTCAAAAGGACATTCGGGAGCGTCAATTTCCTGGGCTTTGCCCAGCCTGAGTTGACCAGCGGCGACTTTTCGGGCTCGTTCAGTCGCCATCCGAGCAAGGAGTCGTTGCGCAGACTCGTCGCTCGCGTCCTGCGGCACCAGCTTCCCTCGAACCGCGAGTTCAAGCACGAACGTGCGCAAGCGTCCGACCGCATGAGGCGAGTCGGCAACTCTTTCGTAATGCAGCATCAACTCGTCAGCGTTCATCGCGCCAACGCCTCGGCCAGGATCGCCTTCAACTGATCTCGCAGCTTTGCGGCCTCTACCTCTGCCTTGGTCAGCACCAACAGTAGTTCCGCCGGGTCGCCGTGAGCGTCCGCCACCGCATGCGGGTTCTTGATGTCGAGGTTGTAGCCACGCGCCTTCACGTCGTCGATGCTCGCCCGCCAAGCCTGCGGCGTTTCTTCACGCCCCTCGCGCGCCGCGCCGCCCCACCAGTCCACGCAGCCCTGCAGGTGCTCCACGCGGATGGGCTTGGTCATCGAGTAGGCCTTCTGGCCCTCGGGCACCCGGTGCTCGTAGAACCAGATGTCCTGCGTCGGCTCGCCCTTCTCAAAGAACAGCAAATTGGTGCCGATGCTGGCGTAAGGCCGGAACACGCTGTTGGGCAGCCGCACCACAGTGTGCAGGTTGCACTCGGCCAGCAGGTGTTCCTTCAGCCGCGTCTTCACGCCTTCGCCGAACAGCGAGCCGTCAGGCAGCACGATGGCCGCTCGCCCCTTCGGTTTCAGCAACCGGATGAACAGCGCCAGAAACAGGTCGGCCGTTTCCTTGGTGCGGAAGTGCGCCGGAAAGTTGCTCTCGATGCCGTCTTCCTCGCGGCCACCAAACGGCGGGTTGGTCAGGATGATGTCCACCCGGTCGCTCTGGCCGTGGCTGATGTACGGCCGCGCCAGCGTGTTGTCGTGCCGCACAAAGCCGGGGTCTTCAATGCCGTGCAGCAGCATGTTGGTAACGCACAGCATGTGCGGCAGCGGTTTTTTCTCCACCGCGCGCAGGCCGCTCTGCAGCCGGGCCTCGTGCTCGGGCTTCTTCACGTAGCGCTCGCGCATGAGGCGTATGGCGCAGGTGAGAAAGCCGCCGGTGCCGCAGCTGGGGTCGAACATCACTTCGCCGGGCTTGGGGTCGATGCGGTCGACCATGAACTGCGTCAGCGCGCGCGGCGTGTAGTACTCGCCGGCGTTGCCGGCACTCTGCAGGTCATTCAACAGTTGTTCGTAAATTTCGCCGAAGTGGCGGCGGTCGGCCAGGTCGTTGAAGTCGATGGCGTTGATCTTGTTGATGACCTGCCGCATCAACTGGCCTGACTTCATGTAGTTGTAGGCGTCTTCGAACACACCGCGCACCACGCGGGCCCGCGCCGCACCCTGACCGGATGTCGAGAGCGATTTGAGCGCAGGAAACAGCTCGCCGTTGACGAAAATTAGCAGCGCATCGCCCGTGATCCCTTCGGGATCAGTCGCCCAAGTTCGCCATTGCAGCTTGCGCGGGAGGGGCGACCGGTAGCCGTCCTGCATCACATTGAGCTGGTGGTCTTGGTCGTCGATGATCTTCAGGAAGAACATCCAGCACAGCTGCGACAAGCGTTGGGCGTCGCCGTCGACGCCTGTGTCCTGCCACATGGTCTGCTGGATCGATTTAATCGTCGTTCTGATGGACATGTAGTTGTTCTTGGGTCTTAGTCGGTGTGCATCGGCAATGCGCCGTCAAGCCGTTTCTTGGTACAGCGCGGCTTGCAGCTCATGCACGGCGTTCTCAAAACCAGCCCGGGTGCCAAACTGCTTGATCAGCTGGAACGGTGTGCCCATCGTGTTGAACGGCGAAATCTCCAGCATCTTCACATTGTCCAGCCCGCCAACGATGCCTTCGTCCTGGTACTTGGTGAGCAGCGCCTCCAGCACCGCGCGGGCCTGCGGGCCGTACTTTGTGAACACGTCGCGCTTCTTCACGTTGTTGGCGCGTTCGCGCCGGGTCAGTGGCGGCTGGTCATAGGCGATGTGGCAGATCAGGTCGAAGGGGTCGAGGTCCTTGCCCACCTCTTCCAGCAGCGGTTCCAACAGCAGGCCTTCTTCGGCCAGCTCGGCAATCACGGCCTCTTTGCGTTCGGCTGCCTTCCAACGCTTGAGGAACTGGTCCAGGCTGGCGTACTGGGCGCGGATGGCCTTGCGAGAGAAATCACGCAGCGACTCGATGACGAGTTTGCCGTCGTTGTCCAGATATTCCACACGTTCGGCCAGCACGGTGACCGGGTTGCCTTGGATGTGGAACCTGCTCTGTGGCGGGGGTGGGGGCAGCGGGGGCACGCCAGGCAAGCCGGGTGGCGGCGGGTCGACCAGGACCACCTCTTCCTCGTCGCTATCGTCGCTATCGTCACCCTCGTCGTCGCCGCGGTCACCGAGGTTAGGCGGTTCTGGCGTCGGCGGTGGGTCCGGCGGCTCGGGCGGGTCGTGTTCACCGGGCTCGTAAATCTGTACCGGATCGCCGTCGAAGTCCTTGTCGGCGAAGTGCGCCGAGGCACCCCGAAAGTCGACCAGGGTGAAGTAGTACTTCTGCGTGTCTTCATGCACCCGCGTGCCACGGCCCACGATCTGCTTGAACTCGGTCATCGAGCCGACGGCGCGGTCCAGCACGATCAAGCGGCAGGTCTGCGCGTCAACACCGGTGGACAGCAGGCGCGAGGTGGTCACCAGAACGGGGTAATCGGACTCTGGGTCGATGAAGTTGTCGAGCTGCTCCTTGCCGGCGTCGTCGTCGCCAGTGATGCGCATCACATAGCGCGGGTTCTTCAGCACCAGGTCTTGGTTCTCGACGATCAAGGCCTGCCGCAATGCCGCCGCGTGGGGCGTGTCGACGCAGAAGATGATGGTCTTCTGCATGCGGTTGCCGCTTTGTTTGAGGTAGTCGGTGATCCACCGCGCCACGCGCTGGGTGCGGGTATCAACGACGAGCGTACGGTCGAAATCCTTGATGTTGTAGATGCGGTCGTCAATGAGCCGACCGAGCTTGTCGGTCTCGCCGACATGCGGGCGCCAGCCTTGCACGTCGATGTCCAGGTGCACGCGGATGACCTTGTACGGCGCCAGGAAGCCGTCGCTGATGCCCTGCCGCAGCGAGTAGGTGAAGACCGGCGGCCCGAAGTAGTGGATGTTGGAAACGTATTCCGTCTCCTTGGGCGTGGCGGTCAGGCCGATCTGCGTGGCGGTGCGGAAGTGGTCGAGGATCTCCCGCCAGGCGGCGTCTTCGGCGGCGCTGCCGCGATGGCATTCGTCGATGATGATGAGGTCGAAGAAGTCGGGCGACAGCTCGCGGAACAGCTTCTGCCGGTCTTCAGGGCCGGTCAGGGCCTGGTACAGGCCGAGGTAGATTTCGTAGGCGGTGTCGATGCGCCGGTTCTTGTCCACTGCATTCTTTTGAACAGCGGTCGTAAGTTCGATCTTGCTGCCGTCGTCGCGCTCAATCGTCTTGGCCTGCGTGCTGAGCTTGGCCATATTCGCGCCGAAGGGGCGGAAGTCGTTGACCATGGTCTGGTCGACCAGGATGTTGCGGTCGGCCAGGAAGAGCATGCGTTTTTGCCGGCCTGCATGCCAGTTTGACTTCCAGAGCCGCCAGATGATCTGGAACGCCGTGTAGGTTTTGCCGGTGCCGGTGGCCATGACCAGCAGCACACGGTCCTGGCCCTTGGCGATGGCCTCGACGGCGGCGTTGATGGCGTTGCGCTGGTAGTAGCGCGGCTCCTTGCCGCTGCCGCTGCCGTCACCCTCGTAGTAGGGCTCCAGGACGATCTGCTCTTCTGCGGCGCTCAGGCCCTTCCACTCGCGGTACTTGGCCCAGAGCAGGTCGGGGGCTGGGAACTGGTCCAGGGCCAGATCGGTCTCGCCTTGGGCAATCAGGCTTGTCTTGTCATGGAAGACGAATGACTTGCCGTTGCTGGAGAAGACGAAGGGCACCTGCAGCGAAGCGGCGTAATCCAGCGCCTGCTGCATGCCGTGGGCGGCGGGGAACTTGGACTTCTTGGCTTCGATCAGGGCGACCGGAATGTGCTGCCAGTACAGAACGAAGTCAGCTTTCTTGGCTTTGCCACGGCTGACCAGCTTGCCGCGCACGATGATGCGGCCCTTGGTGAACGACACCTGCCGGCGGATTTGCGTGGTCTCGTCCCACCCGACCTTGACGATGGCCGGGGTGATGAACTTGACGCTGATGTCGTCTTCGCTCAGGTTGTCTTGCACACTTGTGCCTCCCGTAGCGTGCGAGTATTCCTGAATAACCAGAGCGCGGGCCCCGGGGAATGAACGAGACTGCCGAGCGGCACGGTTCGGGCCCAATTCAGCCCGCCTTCACCCGCCCGCCTTTACCGTCCATCAGCGCCGCGTGCGCGCAAATCGCACCCGGCATCGTCATCCACACCCGCCCCTGGTCACGCGCAGCCACCACCTGCTGCAGTGCGCGCCGCAGGTGCTGCAAGCGGCAAGGTTGGCCCACGATGTAAGGGTGCAGCGCATTGCCCATCACCAGCGCGGACGCGCCGGGTGCGGCGGTTTGCAACAGCATCTCTTGCAGCTGGTCGATGATCATCTGCGCAAAGACTTTGGCGTCCATCTGGCGCGCCATGATCATCGGCATGTCATTCAACTCTTGCGGGCAGGTCACGGCCCACAGCGGCTGGCCACTGCGGGTGCGCCCGGGCAGCGGCTGGTCGTCGTGGCACCAGTTCAGCGTATAGCGGTAGCCGGTCTCGGCCAGCAGGTCGGGTGTGTGGTGGCCCTCCGCTATCCATGGCGACAGCCAACCGGCCGGCGCCTGGCCGCTCACAGATTCCATGCGGCTGCGGCATGGCAGCCGCAGTGCGCGTGCGGCGGCTTCGTCCATCGCGCCCTGGCGTTCGGCGTTGGTGTGGCCGTGGCCTGCAAATTCATCGCAGTCTTGGTACGGCGGGACGCCGTTTCAAACGAACTTTCATGTCTGCAGCCGATAGTTCCCGCGCTGGAAGCGGCAGTGAGCAGTTGGCGACCTTTCATGAACGGCTCGTGCAAGCTCTGCGTCGCAAGACTGCAGATGGGTCAGATCTGCACCGCGCCATCCCGCTTGGCCAGCGCCTTGTCAAAAGTGGCCAGCGGCAAGTGCCCGGCCTTGCGCGCAATCTCCAGCACCAGACAGTCTGAAAAGCCCAAGGCCGGCTTGCTGCGCATGTGGCTCGAAGCAGCAGCCACCACATCGGCATCCTGCAAAACCAGGCTGTCATGCGCCAGCAGCAGGTCCAAAGCCGCCATCAACTGCGCTGCGGTGCGGCCATACACGGCGTCAAGCACCCACATGGCCTCAGCAAGCACCAGGTGCGAAACCCAGGCGCCCTTGCTGATGGCTGCGTCCGCTGCTGCGGCCTGTTTGGCGTCGTCGCGCGCCAGCAGGCGCACCAGCACGTTGGTGTCAACGGCCCGCATACCGGCTTTGCATGCGCTGGCGTAAACCCTCTTTCAGCTCAACCAGCGTCTTCGCCGGGCTGCTGGGTGCCTTGCCTTCAGGAAACAATGCCTCGTGCACCTGCTGCGTGCCGTAGCGCGTGGCCCGTTCCACCACAACGCGGCCGCCCTCTTGTGACCACACCAACACCGAACCCGGCTTCAGGTTCAAGAAACTTCTGATGGGCGCAGGCACAGAAACCTGGCCTTGTGAAGTCAGCTTGCTTTGGATTTTTTCCATGCCGGCATCTTATCAATTTACCGGGGTAATGTAATTTTTCGCCTCAAAGGGTAGCGGTGTGGACCACCCGTGCCCACGTTGACGCCTCGGCCCATGGTCCGAGAATGGCGCCGCCATCAGGGAGCCGAAACATGAGCACCCAAGTTGCCGACCCGTTGCGCGCCTGGCTACAAGCCGGCCGGATAGACCAAGTCGCCCATGATCAGCTGGGCGCCCTGCTTGCCCAGGTGCATGGCAGCGGCGCCATCGCGGATGACAACGCTGCGCAGGCCGTGGGGCAAGGCGGCGTGGGCATCCAGGGCGACAGCCACGGCCCCGTCAACACCGGCCTTCAAATCCACCACCACGCCGCGCCACCGGGGCCGCTCAAGCCCAGACGAGTTCGCTGCGCGTGGCCTGCTTGAAACGCCTGTGGGCCGAGTGCGACCGCTGGCAGCCGGTGCGCGGCGACGTGCAGCGCACCATGCGGCTGGGTGCCATTTACACCCCGCTGTTGACCGAGCTGAACAGCGGCGACCTGCGCCACAACAACAACAAAACCTCGCAAGGCCTGCCGCCCACCCTGGGCGGCGAAACCAAGCTGCGGCCGCTGTCCGCCGTGGCGGTGCTGAACCACCACCGCCACCTGGTGCTGCTGGGCGGCCCTGGCAGCGGCAAGAGCAGCTTTGTGAACTACGTGGCGCTGTGCCTGGCCGGCGAATTGCTGGGCAAGGAAGCGCCGCACCCTGAACCCACATTGGATGCGCTGCTGAAGCGGCTGCCCGGGGAAGAAGCCGATGAACGCCACGCGTCGCGCCTCGGCGAGCCACCAGAACCACCCCGCCCCGAACACTGGACCCTGGGACCGCTGCTGCCAGTGCGCGTAACCCTGCGCGACCTGGCCGCGCAGTTGCCCACTGCGGGCGGGGCGGCTGACGCACAAGCCGTGTGGCACCACCTGCAGCGCAGCCTGGAAGGTGCGGCATTGGAAGAATACGCCCCGGCGCTGAAGGCCGAACTGCTGGACCACGGTGGCCTGGTGATGTTCGACGGCATGGACGAAGTGCCCGATGCCGAGCACCGGCGTGAAGCCATCCAGCGCGCGGTGCTCGACTTTGCAAGCAGCTTTTCGCGCTGCAGGGTGCTCGTAACCTGCCGCACCTATGCCTATCAAAAGCAGCAATGGAAACTGCCCGGCTTTGTAGACGCGCCGCTGCGGCTGTTCACGCAGCCGCAAATCAAGGCCTTCGTCAACGCTTGGTACCAACACATGGCCGAAGTGTGGCCGTTAACACCCGAAGTGGCTGCATCGCGCAGCACTGAATTGCTGCGCCAGCTGCAGCGCAACAGCCGCGTGGCGGAGCTGGCCCGCTACCCGCTGCTGCTGACCTTGCTGGCCCGCTTGCATGAAGCCCGGGGCGGCGAGCTGCCCAGCCAGCGCGAGGCTTTGTACTACGACTCCGTCAAGCTGCTGCTGGACGACTGGGAGCGTGGCAAACGTTTGGCGCAGCCCACGCAGGCGGGTGTGCCGGAGGCGGGCCTGGCGCAAGCCAGCCTGAGCGACTGGCTCAAGGTCAGCCTTGATGACGTGCGCACCCAGCTGTATCGGCTGGCCTTCCATGCCCACCATGACCAAAAGGAAAAGGTCGGCACGGCCGACATACGCCCGGCCGACGTGGTGGAAGCACTGATGCGCGCCAGCGCAGGGCGCGCTGACATCAACCCCAAACACTTGCAGAACTACTTGAGTGACCGGGCGGGCATCCTCGTGGAAAACGGCGTCGGCATGCTGCAGTTTCCGCACCGCACGTTTCAGGAATATCTGGCTGCCTGTCACTTGGCCAACGACAACTTTCCGGGCCAGTTGGTGCGGCTGCTGGGTGCCGAACCCGAGCGCTGGCGCGAAGCCACGCTGCTGTCTGCCGCGCATGCAGCACGCGGCAACAAGGCGCTGCCCACCTGGGCGCTGGTGGACGCCCTGTGCCCCCATGAATTGACGGCCGACTGCGGTGCACCAGCCGCCTGGGGCGCACTGCTGGCCGGCCAGGTGTTGGTGGAACTGGGCATCGCCGAACATCCTGCCGCTGAGCACCAGGGCAAACTGCAGCGGGTGCGCCATGCGCAAGTGGTGCTGCTGCGCGGCGGCACCCTGCCAGCAGCAGAAAGGGCCTTGGCCGGCCGCACCTTGGCGGCGCTGGGTGACCCACGGCCTAAAGTGATGACGCTGGCCGGCATGCAGTTTTTGCCGGTGCCGGCAGGGCCGTTCCAGATGGGCAGCAGCCAGCACCACGAAGACGAGCGCCCGCTGCACACTGTGAATCTGGCCGCCGGATACTGCATGGCACGCTACCCCGTAACGGTGGCCCAGTGGCTTGAGTACCTGCGCACCAGCGGCAGCGAAGCCCAAGACCCGCGCAGCACAGAGGGGCCCGGCAACCAGCCCGTGGCTTTTGTCACGTGGCAAGACGCCGCAGACTTTTGCGCGTGGCTCACGCGCCACTGGCTGGGCCTTCTGCCGCACGGCTGGTGCGTGGCCTTGCCCAGCGAAGCCGAATGGGAAAAAGCGGCCAGGGGCGGCCTGCAACTTCCGCCAACACCTGCAGCGCCGGTGGCCTTGCAGTCACCGCAGGCTTCGGTGTTGTCGGTGGCACTGACTGTCGCCAATGCCGAGCCTGCGCGGGCCTACCCTTGGGGTGAACACTTCGATAGCGAAGAGTTCATGGTGCGGGCCAACACGGAAGAGTCAGGCATACACCAGCGCTGCGCGGTGGGTGCTTTCGCTGCCGGCGCATCACCCTATGGCTGCGAAGACATGGCAGGCCAAGTGTGGGAATGGACTCGCAGTGTTTTTGAACCCTATCCGTATCGGCCTGACGACTCGAAGCGAGAAATTGACGAAGGAGGGACGCACCAAGTCATGCTTGTGCGCGGCGGGGCGTGGAGCGTCAGCCTCTACATCGCCCGCTGTGCCTACCGCCTCCACGGCCTCCACGTCAACCGCGGCGGCGGCTTGGGCTTTCGTGTGGTGTTGCGTTCTGCCCCTGTTTTGTAGCGCCGAACGCCGCTGACTCTGGACTCTGGACATCAGGGCCTCAGCCCTCCGGAGGGGGCCCGGGGGAAACTTCCCCCGTGCTGCGCGCAGCGCCGTTTTCATTCTTGGCCAGCGGCCGCATCGCCGCGCAAGGGCCAGTGGCTGAACACATGTTCCCGCAAGCCCCAGGTGCTGCCGTGGCTGGCATGGTTCACCCAGCCTTGCACGCGGCTGTCCAGTTCAGCAAAGCTGATGTGGCCACCCCGGTAGAGCTGCAACAACGCACGGTAGTGACGCATGAAGCTCCGCGCGTTGAGCTGCTACTGCTGCCAGGCGCTATGGGGCCGCCCGGCCGGCGCTACAAAACAGCGGAAGAACTCAACACCACACGAAAGCCCAAGCCGCCGCCGCGGCCGCTGGGGCGGCCCTGGCCGCGGCAGGCACAGCGGGCGCGGTCGCGTATGTTGACCCACGCCCCACCACGTACAAGCCTGTCGATGTCATCGTCAGCATAGAGAACTACAAAAGGTCGCTGGTCAGCAGTAGGTGGGTAGGCATTGGTTGCACCGCCTTCAACGCTGTGCCTCAAGCTGCGTGTCCATTCCCAGACGTTGCCCAGCATGTCGTGCAGGCCAGAGCCATTGGCCAAAAAACTGCCCACTGCCATGGTGCTGAGTGGGCCTGTGTTGGCACAGTTCGCGCGCTCGGGATCGGGCTCATCGCCCCAACTGAAGACCTGGTCAACCAGGCCACCCCGCGCGGCCTTTTCCCATTCCAGTTCACTGGGCAAACTGACCTGAATCAGGCCCTGTTCCAAGGCTGCGCGCAAGTGCCAATTCTGCAACGCCGGGTCGTGCAGCAAACGGTCTTGGAGCCATGCGCAATACGCCACCGCTTCTTTGAAACTCACCCGCACTACGGGGTGGTTGTCGGACCCGCGCAGAGCATCGGCGTCTTCAGGTATGGCCCCAGAGGCCAGCACGTAAGCGCGAAACTGCGCCACCGTTACGGCATAACGGCCGATGTGGAATGCAGGAGTGGGGCTGAGGTTGTCGTTGATTTCTTCATCGTCGATTGCGGAACCAGTGACGTCTTGTGTGTGCTGGCGCAGCGCAGCACGGGTGCCGATGCAAAAAGCAGGGTCAGCCGCAATGGCCACAAAACCCAACATCGGCTCGGCCGGCAAGTGCAAACGTTGCGCGTCAAAACGCGGGTCGCCCAGCGCAGCCAGTGTGTGGCCCATCGCCGCCCGAAAACCGGCCGGCAAGCCACCACCCGATGGGTGCAGGGGCAGGCCGGCGGCCAACCAACTGCGCACACGCTGGGCCACGGCCAGGCTGGTGTGGGCCTGGTTCAGTTGCACCAGACCCAGCTCTTTCAACATCAAACCCGCAATATGGGCACGCGACCAGTGCTCAGGCCCAGGACAAACGGCCAAGGTGCCCATGTCCGGCAGGCAAGCGCCTATCACTTCGTCTGCCGCTGCGGCACCCCGTTCGGCCTGCGCCAAGCGCGCCGCCAAAGGCAACACTTCTTGCCAATGGCCGGGCGCGCGGCTGGCCAGGCGCCGGCAGGCAACGCCAAAGCCGGCCATGCGGTGCAAATGGCAGGCGGCCAGAAATTCCTGAAACGTGCGGTGCGGAAAGCTGAACTGCGGCTCGTCGTGCGCTTCACGCGCGCCCAGGCCCAGCAGCAGGCCGGCACGTCGTTCGATAAAGGCCACCACTTGTTTTGCCTTGTCCAGGCTGCCACCCAGGTCGTGGCTGAACGCGCGCAGCAGGCGGGTTTCGCCGATGTCGGCCACACCTTCGCTGCCCTCGTTGGCTTCGTGCACTTCGAAGGCCAGCTTTTCCAGCGTGATGCGCAGGTGGCGCAAGGTCAGGCCGGGCATGTTCAGCGCAGCCAGCAAGGCGCGGTCGCCGCCCACGTCTTTGTTCCAGCGTTCCAGCAGCAGGCTGATGGTGTCGTCGTACAAGTCCACGCGGTCATCGGGCAGGCGGCCGCGGTTGCTGTGCAGTGTGGCCATCAGCGTCAGCAGCAGCGGGTTGCGGGCCAGCGGTTGCAGGTCGGCGCGCTGGTGGGCGCCCAGCAGGTCGCTGCACTTGGCGTCGGCCGTGTTTTGTTTTTGCCAGCCTTTTTTGACAAGCGCCCGGTACCAGGCCTTGATGAACTGAGCGGTCTGGTTTTCATCCAGCTCGGCCAGCTGGTAGACGGCTTGGCGCGCGTCTGCGCCTGCAGGGAATGCGTAGGGCCGTGCAGTCAGCAAAAAGCGGGATCTGTCGCCCGCTGTTTGCATGAATTCCTGCACCGCAGCCAGCACACGCTGGCGCCTTGTCTCGTCGCCGCATTCATCAAGGCCGTCAAACAGCACCAGCGCGCCATGTTCACGCGCCACGCGCTGCACCACCTGCAGCGCGGCGGCGTTGCTGCTCCAGCCGGCGTCTTGCAGGTCTTGGCCGATGAAGGCCCACAGGTCACCGGCGCGCAAAGTCTTGTTGCTGGCGGCATGCCGTTCAGCAAACTGGCGCAGCACCACCCGCACCGGCAGCAGCGCGCCGGCCGACCAGTTTTTGCCCAGCAGCTTTTCTGCTTTGGCGCGGCCCTGCCAGGCCTGCGCCAGCGACAGCAGCACATGGGCGCCAAAGGTGCTTTTGCCACTGCCGGGGGCGCCCAGCAGCGTCAGGCAGCGGTGGTGGGCCAGCGCTTCGATGGCGCTGGCGTGTCTGAAACCACGGTCCTCGTCACGCGCGCCGATGCGGTGGCCGGGCGCTGCGCCAGCGTCGTGCTGCAGGCGCAGGGCTTTGGCCAGCGTGGCGCGTTTCGCCAATTGGAAGGTGGTGTTCAGCGGCACGTAGATATCAGCCAGTTGCAGCGGGTCTTGCCGCGTCTGGTCGGGGCTGGCGTCGATGTCGCCCAGCTTCAGGCCGGCCAGGTCGGCACTCAAGGCCTGCAGGTAGCTGCCCAGCGCCAGCACGGCGTGTTGTGGGTCTTCACCCTGCACCACCATGCTTTCGATGACCTGCACGAAGTCGCGGCCGATGACGTGGCCTTGCTTGGCGGTGACGGCTTTTTTGAACACCGCGCCGCCCCCGGTGTGTTCGGTGGGCTGCACCGCCGCCGACGCTGTCGCCGCCGTCACCGCGCTGCCGCCTGCCTCTGCAAGCTGGGCCTGCAGTTCGGCTATCTGGCGCTTGATTTCGTCTACACGTTGATCGTCGGCGGGCTTTTGCAGCTTCATTTCGAAGCCCCTGCTTGGCCTTGCACACGGGCCAGCACAGCCGCCGCAGCAGGCCCGGCCAGCGCACCCAACACGGGCGAGGCAAAGGCGCTGGCCACGGCGCCCACACCGGCGGGCACCAGGTCCACCAGGCCTTCAAGCAGGTGCTTCATCAAACCCGGTTCGCGCTTTGCTGCGGGTGTGGCGGCTTCGGTCTGCAGCCCCTGCATCAGTTCTGACACCAAAGCTTTGCAAGGGCGGGTTGCCAAGGGCAGCAACTGTGCCTGCAGCGCGGCCAGTTGCTGGGTGATCTGTGCCAGCGCGGGGTCAGCGTTTGACGGCGGCGTGGCGGCCTGAAAGAGGTCGCGGCCCACCACCGTGTGGGCCTTCACCGGGCCATAAAACATGGCGCCGCCCTGCGTGTTGACGACCGACACCGGGCCGTGTGCGCTGCCGCCTATGGCCACGCCGCCAGCACCTGCAGCGGTGGCGTTAGGGCCTACAGCCGATGCACCACTGCCCGCCACGTTGGCGGTGGCGGGCGCCATGCTGGTTTGGGGCGTCTGCTCTGCAATCAAGCCCTTGTCGCGCAGCTTGTCCAGCTGCTGGTTGAAGTGGTCCAGCATCTCGGCAACGTGTTCATAGGGCTGGGGCGGAAACTGGTCCAGCTGCGCCAGGTGCGCTTTGAGGTCGCGCACCGTTTGGTAATCAGGCCCCGGTGCTGCCGGGTGGGCCGGCTGTTTGAAATAGATGTAGATGCGCGGCTTGCCGGTGGTGTTGAACTGGGCAAAAGCCGCCTCGAATTCTTCGCGCGAGTATTTGCCCAGCTTGGTGTGCACCAGCAGCACAAAAATGTCGGCCTGGCGTATGGCGGCGTTGTATTCGTCTTGCGAACGGGTGCGCGACAGACAGTCGATGAAGTCTTCCCACACGTCCACGTGCAAAAAGATGCCGTCGCCATGCCACAGTTTGTTTTTGCTGCCGATGCGCAACTGGAACAGCGCGCGTTCGGCGCTGAGTTCCGAAGACGAAGCCAGGAAGATGCGGGTGGGGGGTTGCATAGGGCTCCTGATGTGTGGTGTTTTCTGTTGGCTGGGCACTGTGACGTGAACGGGTGCAAGGCCGCTCAACCCCCTGTGCGCTTGGCCTTCGGGTAGCCCTGCGCTTGCAGCCACGCCAGCACCCGTTCTGCATGGTCGCCTTGCACTTCCACCACGCTGTCTTTTACGGTGCCGCCGCTGCCGCAGTGGCTGCGCAGTTTTTTGGCCAGCGCTTCCAGTGCAGCCAGCGGCCGCGGCAGGCCGCGCACCAGCGTCACGGTTTTGCCGGCGCGGCCTTTGTTTTCGCGGCTCACACGCACTGCGCCGTCGCCTGCCGGCGTGGCTGCCTGCAGCGCGGCGCAGCGGCAGTCGGCGCGCGCCTGGCGGCACTGCGGGCAGGTTCGGCCCCTGTCGGTGGAATAGACCAGGCTGCTCAGCGCTGACAGGCTGGCGGTGGCGCTGGCAGGGGCTGCGGGTTTTTTCTGGGACATGTTCAGATGGGCTGTTGGCGGTTGGCTTGGCGGCTTGCGGTGTGCGCTGCATGGGGGGC
>JAYUPP010000521.1:0-2514 GCA_043760045.1 Betaproteobacteria bacterium | reverse complement strand
GGCGCGGCCCCTTGATGCTGGCCACGGTGACCTCGCTGCTGCTGATGGCCGTTGGCGTGCGTTGGCGCTTGCCGATGCGTGCCGATCGCGAAGCCATTGGCATGACGCTGGCCATCGGCACTGCGGTGTTGGTGGTGCTGCTGTGGTTCCTGGTGGTCTGGCGCGCGCAGCAGATTGAGTCGCAGCTGCGCGAGCAGGCCGAACGCGAAAAGGCCATCGAGATGGCCCGCCGCCTGGCCGCCGCGCAGCTGGAGCCGCACTTCCTGTTCAACACCCTGGCCTCGGTGCAGCACTGGGTGCAGACCAAGGACGACCGCGCCGCGCCGCTGCTGGCCGCGCTGACCGGCTACTTGCGCGCGACGCTGCCGATGTTCAACCGGCCGCTGCTGGCCGTGGGGGATGAGCTGCAAGCCATCGAACGCTATCTGCAGGTGATGCAGGCGCGCATGGGTTCGCGGCTTTCCTGGCGCATTGATGTCGCCACCGCGTTGCACACCGTGCAACTGCCGCCGGGCGTGTTGCTGACACTGGTGGAAAACGCCGTCGTGCACGGGCTGGAGCCACAACTGGCGGGCGGTGAACTGCTGCTGCGCGGCGGCACGCTGGGTGGCGGCGCGCAGTTCGAGGTCATCGACAACGGGCCGGGCCCGAGCCCCGGCATGCAGGAGGGCGTGGGCCTGTCCAACATCCGCCAGCGCCTGCAGCTGACTTGCGGGGCGGCAGCACAACTCAAGCTGGGCGCTGCGCCAGGCGGCGGCTTCCGCGCAGAACTCTGCTTGAACACCACCACTTCATCCACTGCCCCGCCATGACCCGTGCCTTGGTTGCCGACGACGAAGAAGCCCCGCGTGAACAGCTGCTGGCCGCGCTGCGCGTGGCCTGGCCCGAGCTGCAGATCGTGGCCACCGCCGCCAACGGCGTGGACGCGTGGGATGCCTTCCTGGAGCACGAGCCCGAGGTGTGCTTCCTGGACATCCGCATGCCAGGCCTGAGCGGCATCGACGTGGCGCGGCGCATCGGCACGCAGGCGCAGATCGTGTTCGCCACGGCCTACGGCGACCATGCGCTGGCGGCCTTTGACGCCGGCGCCGTGGACTACCTGCTCAAGCCCGTGGACCCCGCCCGCCTGGCGCAAACGGTGCAGCGCCTGCAAGCACTGCGGCCGCCCACCACGCCGGACCTGCAAGGCCTGCTGCAGCAGCTGGCGCAACAGGTTCGCAAACCGCCACCGCTGGAGGTTCTGCAGGCCGCCGTGGGGCGCGAAGTGCGGCTGATCCGCTGCGAAGAAGTCATCTACTTCGAAAGCGACGCGCGCTACACGCGGGTGGTGCACGGCAGCGCGGGTGTCGAAGGCCAGGCGCTGATCCGCACGCCGCTGAAGGAACTGCTGACGCAACTCGACGAGCAACTTTTCTGGCAAGTGCACCGCTCTGTCATCGTCAACCACCGTCACATCGCTGCCGCCGTGCGCGTGGACGAAGGGCAGATGCACCTCAGCTTGCGCGGCAGGCCTGAAACGCTGCCGGTATCACGGCATTTCCAGGCGCTTTTCAAGGGACAGTGAGTCAATAGAGCCCCTAGTGTAGTGTTTGATTCTTGAATGAACTTAATTGAGTTACGCCGCTCCAATGCTCTACTTCGGTTTGAATTGGAGCGAGCAATTGCGAGTTGCCCCGGCGATTGAGTTGACACACGAACAGGAAATCGAGTTGACGAGACTCGCGCGCTCCAAGCGCACGAGCGTCAGGCTGGCCCAGCGCGCGCAGATCGTGATGCTGGCCGCGCAGGGCCTGCAGAACAAGGACATCGCCGAGCAGCTTGGCATCGGTCGCGTGCAGGTCGCACGCTGGCGTGAACGCTACCTGGAGTCTGGGCTGCAAGGCATCGAGCGGGATCTGCCCCGCGGTGCGCCGCCGGTGAAGGTGGACGTGGCCAAGCTGGTGGAACTGACCACGCAGAGCACGCCCGAGGCGGCCACACACTGGAGCACGCGCACCATGGCCGCACAGCTGGATGTCAGCCCCAGCACCGTGATGCGTCACTGGCAGGCCAACGGCCTGAAGCCGCATTTGGCGCGCGGCTTCAAGGTCTCGCGCGACCCGAAGTTCGTCGAGAAGCTCGAAGACATCGTGGGCCTGTACATGTCTCCGCCCGAACACGCGCTGGTCCTGTGTTGCGACGAGAAGAGCCAGGTGCAGGCGCTGGACCGGACGCAGCCGGGATTGCCGATGAAGAAGGGCCGTGCGCAGACGATGACGCACGATTACAAGCGCAACGGCACGACCACGCTGTTTGCTGCGCTCAATGTGCTGGACGGGCACGTCATCGGCCAATGCCAGCAACGCCACACCCACGCCGAGTGGCTGAAGTTCCTGCGCAAGATCGACCGCGAAACGCCCAAGGACAAGACGTTGCACCTGATCGCCGACAACTACGCCACCCACAAGCATCCGGCAGTGCAGGCTTGGTTGACGAAGCACCCGCGATTCAATATGCACTTCACGCCGACCTCGG
>JAYUPP010000520.1:0-6256 GCA_043760045.1 Betaproteobacteria bacterium | reverse complement strand
ATGGCAACGGCCGGCGTGTGGTGCTGGCCACCAACGTGGCCGAAACCTCGCTGACGGTGCCCGGCATCCGTTACGTCATCGACAGTGGCCTGGCGCGTGTCAAGCGCTACAGCTTCCGCAACAAGGTGGAACAGCTGCAGGTCGAGCCCATCAGCCAGGCGGCGGCCAACCAGCGCGCGGGCCGCTGCGGCCGTGTGGCCAACGGCATTTGTATACGGCTGTATGGCGAAGACGATTTCAACGGCCGAGCACGTTTCACCGACCCCGAAATTTTGCGCTCGTCGCTGGCCGCCGTGATCTTGCGCATGAAGTCTTTGCGGCTGGCGCAGATTGAAGACTTTCCCTTTCTGGATGCGCCGCCGCGCAAGGCCATTGCTGACGGTTACGCGCTGCTGGCCGAGCTGGGCGCGGTGGACGACAACAACGAGCTCACGCGCCTGGGTCACGAGCTGGCGCAACTGCCGCTGGACCCGCGTGTGGGCCGCATGATGCTGGAAGCGCGGCAGCGCGAATCGCTCAGCGAAGTGCTGATCATTGCCGCCGCCTTGTCGGGCCAGGACGTGCGCGACCGGCCGCAAGAGCAGGCGCAGGCGGCTGATCAAAAACACCAGCAGTTCGACGACGAAAAATCGGAATTTCTGGGCACGCTGAAGCTGTGGCAGTGGATCGAACAAGGGCGCGGGCATGGCGACGCCGGGGTGCCCAACGCCGGCCATCGACCGCCGCACAAGCCAGGCCACAGCGCGCCCGCCAACGCCGCTGCGCACGCCACCCACAAGCTCAGCCAGCGCCAGCAAGAGCAGCGCCTGCGTGAACACTTCATCAGCCCGCGCCGGGTGCGTGAATGGCGCGACATCGTCAGCCAGCTGCACACGGTGGTGGCTGAACACGGCTGGCGGCTGAACACCCAGCCTGCCACCTACGAACAACTGCACCTGTCGCTGCTGGCCGGCCTGCTGGGCAACATCGGCTGCAAAAGCGACGACGAAGACTGGTACCTGGGTGCACGCGGCATCAAGTTCTGGCGCCACCCGGGTGCCAACCTCAGCAAGAAGCCCGGCCGCTGGCTGGTGGCGGCTGAACTGGTGGAAACCACGCGCCTGTTTGGGCGCGGCCTGGCCGCGATCGAGCCCACCTGGCTGCCCGCCATAGCCGGCCACCTGATCAAAAAACAACTGCTGGAACCGCACTGGGAAAAGAAGGCTGCCGAGGTGGTGGCGCTGGAACGCGCCACGCTGTACGGCATCGTCATCTACAACAACAAACGCGTGAACTTCGGCAATGTGGATGCTGCGGCCGCACGCGAAATCTTCATCCGCGAAGCCCTGGTGGCGGCGCCCGAAGACGGCGGCTGGGAAACGCGGTTGCCGTTCCTGGCGCATAACCGAAAACTGGTGCACCAGGTGCAAGAGCTGGAGCACAAGGCGCGGCGGCAGGACGTGCTGGTGGACGACGAGCTGATTCACGCCTTCTACGACCAGCTGCTACCGCCCGAAGTGTGCAGCGGCGCCACGCTGGAACGCTGGTTTCGCGAAGAGAGCAAAGGCCAGCCGCAAGCGCAGTCAAACTTGCTGCAGCTGACGCGGGACGAGCTGATGCGGCACGAAGCCGCCGGCATCACCACCACCGCCTTTCCGAAAATGCTGCGCCTGGGCGGCATCGACTGCAGCGTGAGTTATCTGCACGAGCCCGGTGACCACAAAGACGGCGTGACGGCCGCAGTGCCCATCTACGCGCTGAACCAGGTGAGTGAAGAACGCTGCGAATGGCTGGTGCCCGGCATGTTGCAGGCCAAGGTGCTGGCGCTGTGCAAAACGCTGCACCAGCGCCCACGCTCGCGGCTGGTGCCGCTGCCCGACTTCTGCGCCGAGTTTTGCGCCAGCGTGCCTTTTGCCGAAGGCGCCCTGATGGACACGCTGCTGAAAGCCGTGCGTGCACGCACGCAGCTGGCCGTGCAGCGCAACGACTTCAAGCTCGACCAGTTGCAGCCGCACCTGTTCATGAACTTTCGTGTGGTTGATGAACACGGCCGACAGCTGGGCAGCGGGCGCGACCTCGCAGGCCTGAAGGCCGAGCTGGGTGTGCAGGCGCGCACGGCGTTCCAGGCGCTGGCGGTGATGAAACCTGCACAGGCGGTGCTGGCGCCTGTGGAGAGCCCAACCTTGGCTAACGGCCTGAAGCAGCCCACGGTCCTGGCCCGGCCACCCGCCAAGCCGCAACCTTCCCAACCTTCAAACGCCGTGAACGGGGCAAACGCGGCCTACACCGCGTGGACCTTTGGCGAGCTGCCTGAACTGATGGAACTGCCGCGTGGCGGCCAGACGCTGGTGGGCTTTCCGGCGCTGGTGGACTGCGGCGCGCATGTGGAAATCGAGGTCTTCGACGAACCCGCCGTGGCCGGCGCCAAGCACCGCGCGGGCCTGCGCCGGCTGGTGGCCCTGCAGCTGCGTGAGCCGCTGAAGTTCCTGGAAAAAAACATCCCCGATCTGCAGCGCATGGCGGGCTTCTACCTGCCGCTGGGCGCGCTGGAAGAGCTGCGTGCGCAGATCATCGACGTCGCCATGGACAGGGCTTTTCTGGCCGACCCGCTGCCCGCCGACG
This sequence comes from Betaproteobacteria bacterium, assembly GCA_043760045.1. Taxonomy (GTDB): domain Bacteria; phylum Pseudomonadota; class Gammaproteobacteria; order Burkholderiales; family Burkholderiaceae_C; genus Rubrivivax. Next base: position 3,655 of record JAYUPP010000520.1, on the reverse strand, counting down.
AGCCGGCATTCAAGAAGCGCGTGGACGAAGGCCGTGCGCGCCTGAACCTGGTGGCGCAAGAAGTGGCGCGCCAGGCACTGGTGGTGTTGACGGAATTTGCCGCTGCCACGCGCAAGCTGAAAGACAGCAAAGCGCCACGCGACGTGCAAGAAGACATACAGGCGCAGCTGCAGCGGCTGGTGGGCAAAAAATTCCTGCTGCAAACGCCGTGGCCGGCGTTGCAACACTTGCCGCGTTATTTGAAAGCCGTGGTCATGCGCCTGGACAAACAACGCGCCGACCCCGAACGCGACGCCGCGCGCCTGGCCGAACTGCGGCCGCTGGAACAGCGCTGGCTGCGCCGTGTGGTGGAACTGAAGGGTGCTGCACACGGGCGCCTGGACGAATATCGCTGGCTGCTTGAAGAGTTGCGGGTGAGCCTTTTTGCGCAAGAGCTGCGCACGCCGCAGCCGGTCAGCAGCAAGCGCCTGGACAAGGTGTGGCAGCAGTTGCAGGCTTGACTGGGCGTGCTGCGCGCCTATGCACGCTGCGCACGTATCGCACGCCGTTGCAGGCCATGGCACGCCCTCCAGTCGACGATGATCGGTTTGCACGCAACTTGCGGTGCAGGCGACCTAACCCTCAATCGACACGGCATCACAAGGTCAGGCCATCAATATGCATTCAGAAGCAAAACCTGGCAGCCTGAACCTGCCCGGCCTGGAAGCGGTTTACGACCTGCTGGCCGCCGCCATCGACCGCGCAGGGGCCGACAAGAGCGAGCTGATGCTCGTCAAACTGGCGTTGCTGAATGCGCAGGCCCTGGGCGATGCGGCGCTGTTTGAGGCGCATCTGGCCCAGGCTTTGCAGGACTTGTGATGCATCAAGCCGGCGCGGGCAAAGCCCCGAAGCGCCAGCTGGACACCGTCCAGCCCAACATGCCGCCGGTCTCGTGATAGACAGTGGTGGCGGCCTCTTGTTCGGCCGCCCCCACGGCCACCATCAAAGGCAGCAAGTGGTCTTCGCTTGGGTGTGCGATGCGCGCAGCGGGCGCGTTTTCCCAGGCCAACAGGCGGGCGCTGCGGGCCGCCGGCGAAACTTTTTCCAAGGTCTCGTGCAACCAGCCGTCAAAAGCTTCTGAAGGCGCTGCGGCCTGCGGGCCGCGCATGCGCAGGTTGTGAAAGCTCAGGCCGCTGCCCAAGATCAACACCCCTTCGTCGCGCAGCGGCTGCAGCGCGCGGCCCACCGCCAGGTGTTCTGCCGCGTTGTAGGGCAGCTTCAGTGACAGCTGCAGCACGGGCACCTGGGCTTCGGGGTACATCACCACCAGCGGTGCATAGGTGCCGTGGTCAAAGCCGCGTTCTGTGTCCAGTGCGGTGCTGATGCCGGCTGACTGCAGCAGCGACGTGATGCGCTGCGCCACTTCAGGTGCGCCGGGCGCCGGGTACTGCACGCTGTAGGTGTGCGGCGGAAAGCCCGAGTAGTCGTAAATCATGCCCGGCCGCGTAGTGGCCATGGCGGTGAAACGCGCAGCTTCCCAGTGCCCCGACACCGACAGCACCGCCTTCGGCAGACGGCCAATCTCGCGCGTTATGCCCTGCAGCGAAGCCGCCAGCTTCGCCATCGGCGCTTGCATCTCGGGCATCCACGGCCAGGGGCCACCGCCGTGCGAGATGAAATAGGTGGGCAGGCGGCTGGTGTGGGCGGCAATGGTGGTGTTCATGACCCCAGTGTGCGCGCGGCGCGGGGGCGCGGTGTTCAGCGCTTTTGATGCCGGCGTTCTGGGCTCAGGAACGGCAAGCTGCTGGCGGTGCTGGGCGCTGAGCTGGATGTGGCGGCGGTGGTGCAATCGGGGGGGCTTGACGAAATACGCTGCGAGCGTGAACCCGATGGGATCGGACAGGGTGGTGGCACAGTGGACTGCGTGGAGCTCATTGGCGCGCCGTCTGACAGTGCGCCGCTGTGCAAGTCGGCGTGGGCTCAACCGCGACGACGCCGGTGCAAACCACAGGTGGACCCGAATACAACTCTTGAGCCCGGCGCGCTTGGCTTGCTTGCTCCGCAGCGGCGGCGCTGGCCGCGCCAGCGGTGGTTGAAACCGTCGAATACACCGCGTAGGTCAGGACGGGACATTGATCAATTGGACTCATGAAACGCAGGACGCCGCACTGCGCGGAATGGTCGCAAGGTGTAGCTACTCCCAGGCGTCGGGCTTCCGCCTCCTTGGCATGGGCTGCTTCAATGAACGCTTGACGTGTAGCAATGGTGTCGTCGCCCCCGCCACAGGAAGCAAGCAGCGCAAGACCGAACGCCACACCAAGCTGTGTAAAAGTCGTTCCTCGCATGGAGATCTCCTCTGGTCTGAATGAACGGCTAACGTTTCATGATCCGGGGCAGCGCCCCGGATCATGAAACACTTCCACATTAAGCACCGCAACTCTCATCGGCGACCGGCAATGACTCACGACTCTGTGTAACCCCGGCGCTGTTTGCGGCGGCAACGCGGTAAACCTCGCCGCTGCCGCATCGCGCAGCGACAGTGCTGAAGACACACACGCCACCCGCTGGAATCGCCGAGCCCGTTGAGCAGTCATTACTCCAGGCCGACCCCCACGCGTTGGACGACTGCAGGAGAAGGTCAAAGCTTATCAAAGTCAGCGGAAGCGAAGCTACGTTCTTGATCTCCCACAGTCCCACGCCATCGTTCGAGAGCAAGCGCAAGGTGAACGGCAGCGGCTGGACCGCTCTGGCAGCGACAGCCGAAGCATCAAGGATTCCGGTTCCGCAACCTGGGCATGCGGCGGGAAACGGCCTTGCGGTTGCACGCAACAACCATTCAAGTCCATCCGGATCGAGATGAGGATTTCTGGCTAGCGCCAAAGCCGCAGCGCCGGCTACTTGAGGGGCAGCAAACGAGGTTCCTTGCTTGATGTCAATAGCGTCGACGCTCGGCGTCGTGACTCCTGCGTTGCTCAGCACCGAAAAAGGACCGCCCGGCGCGGCGATGGACACCAGGCTTCCGTAATTGGAGATACTGAGCCGCCCGCCGAAGTTGTCTGTACCGGCCACCGTAAAGACACCCGCACAATTACCGGGCGCCCAAACAAGGTTGGCACCAGGAGTGCTATTTCCGGCAATCGCTACAACAAAGGAACCGTTGGCCCTTGCCGCGGTAACTGCAGTTTGAAGCGTTACATCACAGGCAAACGCCCCGCCGAGGGACAGGTTAATGACCTTGGCGGGATACGTGTTCGCTGGAGTGCCGGGGACGACCACACCCGAGGCCCATACGATCGCGTCTGCAATGTCACTGACATAGCCACCGCAACGGCCAAGAACTCGAATTGGGACAACCCGTGCGCCGAAGGCCAGACCCGCAACACCGTAGCTGTTGTTCGTGACCGCCGCCGCCACGCCCGCCACCGAAGTTCCGTGCCAAGAGCTGTTTTCCGTTGCAGGCCGGCCAGTGCACTCGTTTGCTGTGCGCCAGTCTCCAGCGTCTAACGGGATGGCGTCTCGCCCGTTGCCGTCCCGCGCGTTGCCGATCTCGTCAATAAAGTCATAGCCGTCAATCAGGTTATTCTAGTGAGCGTTCAAGTTGAGCCTATGTATCCAGGGCCAACCCGTAATGCTTCGTACGGTTTTGTGGTCAGCGGCAAGCATTGGCAGGCCAGCT
>JAYUPP010000519.1:0-2520 GCA_043760045.1 Betaproteobacteria bacterium | reverse complement strand
TTGCGTTCTACAGCGGGTTGCCAACCAGCCGCGATGTGATGGATCTGGACCGCAATGGCAGCAACACCACCGGCATCACGGTGGCGGTAACCAAGGCGCACGCCGCCACGCTGACATCGGGCAACGCCGCACAGGCACGACCGAGTGGTGCGTTGGCGCTGTTTGACGGCCGGCCGGCGGGCGGCCGCATTGCCGCACTGTCGCGGGCAGAAGTGTTCTTCGACCGCATCGCCGGGCGCGCCGACGGCAAACGAGAACTCGGCAGTCTGTACAACCCGTACTGGCGGGTGCGGCTGGTTGCGCCTACCGCGCTCGACCGCGCTTACCTCGCAACCCAGCAGAGCGGGCTGGCATTGCCATGAGACCGCAGCACATCACAAAGCGGGTGCAGCCACGCCGTGCCGATGGGCAACGTGGCCAGGCGATGGTTGAGTTCGCGGTGGTGGCGCTGGTGTTGGTGCCGCTGTTCATCGCCGTGCCGTTGGTGGGCAAGTACATCGACATGATGCAAACCACCGAGCTGGCAAGCCGCTACGTGGCGTTCGAAGGTGCGGCGCGCAACAACACCAACAGCTGGAAGACCGATACCGAGCTGGCCACTGAAGTGCGCAGGCGCTTTTTCAGTAACCCTGGCGCGCCGCTGAAAACCGGTGATGTGGCGGGTGACTTCGCCGCGCACCGCAACCCCATATGGTCTGACCACGCGGGCCGCCCGCTGATCGCCAACACCACCGATGTAGGCGTGCGCACCACGGTTGCCAGCAACAGCGTGATTCCGAGCTCAGCGGCGTGGTTTCGCAGTTCGCTGGGGCTGTCGAACGCCAACTACTACAGCGCGTTCGTCTCGGTGACACCTGCCCCGGTGGCCAACTTCGCACCGTTCGACACCATTTCGCTGGCCACCACCCGCCGCACCGTGGTGCTGGTTGACAGCTGGTCCGCGCGCAACTTGGCCGACGTTCGCGGCCGCATTGAAGGCTCGGGTCGGGCGTATCCCATTGATCTAGCCGCCCCGTTGATCAACGCCATTGGTTTTATTCCCAGCACCGTGTTCGACCCAGCGCTGGTGGTCAGCGCGTTCGACTGGGATGCCGTGCCGTGCGACCGTTTGATTGGAGGTTGCTGAACATGTGCCAACGGTTCAGCTGCTTGGAGCTTGCGATGCGCTGGGCACTCCAGGTTGCGTTTGCCGGTTCAATTTGCGCCAACACCGTACATGCGGCGACCTGGCCCGTCTTGCCAACTCCCGAGGGTGCGCAGGTGCAAACGGTTGCCAGCGAGGTGGTGTTGAACGGCGTGCCGTCTCGCGTGGTGCGTTTCGAAGTCAACGACAGCGCGGCCGGCGTGTTGCAGTTTTATCGACAGCAGTTCGGCGCGCAGCGCGTTGAAAACAAGGTGCAGGGCCACCAAATCATTGCCACCCGGCAGGGCGACCACTTTCACACGGTGCAGATAAAAACAGTCGCAGCGCAGCGCGTGCACGGCACCATCATGACCAGCGTGGTGCCGGGTCGAACAGCAGATGTCGGTGCCAAGCGCAGTGCGGTGGCCATCGACACCGAAAAGCTGCTGCCGCCCGATTCATCCGTACTGACGCAGATGCAGTCGAACGACGATGGCAAGCGCGCCTTGTTGATGTTGGCGACCAACCAGGCCGGCGTGCGCAGCAACCGCGACCATGTGTTGCGCGTGCTGCAGCAGCGCGGCTTCCGGTTGGTCAAAGAACAGCCCAGCCGCTTGCAAGGCCGCGAAGTTGTTCAGCTCATGCTCGATTCGCCGGCCGAAGAAGCCATGGTCACCATCAGCGATGCGGGTGGCCACCGCTCGGTGCTGATCAACCGCACCAGCGATTCGAAATGAAGCGCGCCATAACTCCACGCATTGCAACGCTGCGCAGCGCAGCCATGCGCTGCGGCTCGTCATGTCGCCGCGCCCGAGCCCGAGGCCAAGGCATGGTCGAGTACCTGGTGGCGTCGGCGGTGGCGATCGCCATCTTGGCTATTCCGGTCGGCGGCAGCAGCTCGGCGGTCGCGCTGTTGATGGAGGCCATTCGTACCGCGTACCAGCGGTTCTTGTCGGCCATGTCTTTACCCATGTGAGTGCACACAATGAAATTCGCACCGAACCGCAATTGGTTGATTCTGGGCACCGCGCTGGTCATCGGCGGCATGGCCGCGTTCGGTGTGAACCGCTACATCGCGCGCCAAATGGCCGACATCGAGGCCCGCGGCAAAAATGCGAAGACCGTGGTGGTGGTGGTGCCTAAAGACGATTTGCCCAAAGGCACGGTGCTGACGAGCGCCATGCTCGCGCAGCGCGAAATGCCGGCCGAGTGGGCGCATTCAAACGCGGTGACTCCAGAACAGTTCGAGCGCATCGAAAGCCAAACCTTGGCCTACCCCGCAGCGCGCGGCGAGATGCTGCTGTGGTCGTTGCTCGAGGGCCAGCGCGCGCCGACGTTCTCGTCGCGGCTGGCCACCGGCAGGCGTGCCATCACGGTGCCGGTCGACGAAGTGAATT
>JAYUPP010000518.1:0-2525 GCA_043760045.1 Betaproteobacteria bacterium | reverse complement strand
CCAAGGGCAAAAACCGCCTGCAGATCACCGACCCCGAAGGCCATGTGCATGAAGAGCTGATCGCCAAGGAAAAGAACATCCTGGTGCACGAAGGCCAGGTGGTGAACCGCGGTGAATTGGTGGTAGACGGCAGCGCCGACCCGCAGGACATCTTGCGCTTGCTGGGCATCGAAGAACTGGCGCGTTACATCGTCGATGAAGTGCAGGACGTGTACCGCCTGCAGGGCGTGAAGATCAACGACAAACACATCGAGGTCATCGTGCGCCAGATGTTGCGTCGGGTGCAGATCACGGCGGTGGGCGACAGCAAGTACATCAACGGCGAGCAGGTCGAACGTTCAGAGTTGCTGGACACCAACGACGCGTTGCGCGCCGAGGGCAAGATACCTGCAACGCATGCCGATGTGTTGCTGGGCATCACCAAAGCCAGCTTGTCCACCGACAGCTTCATCTCGGCGGCTTCGTTCCAGGAAACCACGCGCGTGCTCACCGAGGCTGCCATCATGGGCAAGCGCGACGAGCTGCGTGGCTTGAAAGAAAACGTCATCGTCGGCCGCCTGATTCCTGCTGGCACCGGCATGGCTTTCCACATCGCGCGCAAGGCCAAGCAGGAGATGGACGAAAGCGAACGCCGCGCCATCACGATGCAAGAAGCCGAAGAGCTGGCCGCCGTGCAACTGGCGCAGGTGGACGCTGCTGCGGGCAGCGAAACGGCCGAGTAGGGCTGACGCTGAAGGCCACTGCGCGGCAGCGATGCTGGCGCTGGGGTCAACGCCCAAAAGGGGCTGCTGATGCAGCCCCTTTTTTTACGCCGGCGGCCAGTCGCGCGGCCGCAGCACCAGCAGGCCCAGCATGCGGGCCTTGCGCGCCAGCTTCAGCACCGCGCGGTCCTGGCTGATCAGGTAAGTGGCACCGGCCTGCAGCGCCAAGTCGATGAAAGGCTGGTCGTCAGCATCGCTGCAGCGCAAACGCGGCACAAGCGTGGGGTGCGGTTCGTCTTGCAAACACGCCCAGCGGTCAAACCAGGCCAAAACCTCGCCCCGCAGGGCGGGCGTTGCCTCCAGCCGTGCGCTGAGCCGGCGGCCGTGCAGCACCTGTTGCAGTTCCAGCCGCATTGAAAAGCTGGCCAGCCAACGCAGGCTGCCTGCTGTAATGGCGCCTGCCAGCCGTTGCATGCCGGTGTCGCCAAAAACGGTGGCGTCGAGCACGGCATTGGTGTCCAACACCACAGATGGCACGGGTGGCGGTGTGGTTTGCGCGTTCAAATGGAGTTTTGGGGCTGGTTCTCAGGCGCTGGCGCTTGCCGCGTTTGGGCTGTCGCATATACTAGAAGGCTTTTCGGCGAACTTTGCCGCGCCCTGCCCAGACACCGCGTTCTGCAGGCCTACAGTCCGGTTTTATGCCGGGTTGTTCCAAGTTCGGTGTTCGCGCGAAATCGCACCCCATTCAGCACAGCTTCATACGGGAACCCGTTACCCATCATGCCAACCATCAACCAGCTCGTGCGCCATGGCCGCCAGGTCGAGGTGACGAAATCCAAGTCGCCGGCGATGCAAAACTCGCCCCAGCGGCGCGGCGTTTGCACCCGTGTCTACACCACCACCCCCAAGAAGCCGAACTCTGCGCTGCGCAAGGTGGCCAAGGTGCGCCTGACGAATGGCTTTGAGATCATCAGCTACATCGGCGGTGAAGGCCACAACCTGCAAGAGCACAGTGTGGTGCTGGTGCGCGGTGGCCGGGTCAAAGACCTGCCCGGCGTGCGCTACCACATCGTGCGCGGTTCACTCGACCTGCAAGGCGTGAAAGACCGCAAGCAGTCGCGTTCGAAGTACGGCGCGAAACGTCCGAAGAAAGCCTGACGGCTTTGCGTCCCAAGAAAGCCTAAACAGCTATATCCCGCGGCTGCGCTAATGTGCAGCCGAGTAAGTGAAGCGCCCCATGACGCTTCGCGGTGTTGAGCCAAGCATTCAGCTTGTCAAAACGCCAACTGAAACCCCAAAAGGAAGAGTCCCATGCCACGTCGTCGCGAAGTACCCAAACGCGAAATCCTGCCCGACCCCAAGTTCGGTTCCGTTGACCTGTCCAAGTTCATGAACGTGATCATGGAATCGGGCAAAAAAGCCATTGCCGAGCGCATCATTTATGGTGCGCTGGAGCAGGTAGAAACCAAGATCGGCAAAGACCCGCTCGAGATCTTCATGACCGCCTTGAACAACATCAAGCCGATGGTCGAAGTGAAGTCCCGCCGTGTCGGTGGCGCGAACTACCAGGTTCCCGTGGAAGTGCGGCCTGTGCGCCGCCAGGCTTTGGCCATGCGCTGGCTGAAGGAATCGGCACGCAAGCGCGGCGAAAAGTCGATGGCCGCACGCTTGGCCAACGAGCTGGTGGAAGCGGCTGAAGGCCGTGGCGGCGCCGTCAAGAAGCGCGACGAAGTGCACCGCATGGCCGAGGCCAACAAGGCGTTTTCGCACTTCCGGTTCTAAGAAACTGCTTCCTGGCCGCCTCTACGGGTTAGCACCAGCCCG
>JAYUPP010000517.1:0-2530 GCA_043760045.1 Betaproteobacteria bacterium | reverse complement strand
GGTGTTCTGGACAGTGGCGCTGCCAGCCGCGGGGCCACAACCGGTGGTCGTGCGGCGGCTGGTTTCTCACGCTCGGGGCCAGGGCTGTCAGTCAGCGGGGCGGGCACGGTGAGTGCGGCCAGTCGTTGCCAAGCGCGGTCAAAGATCATCGGGTTTCCTTATCGGCAGGGTCTGCTGCAGGCGCTTCCATCCACACTGCCGTCAGCACCGGCACAGCCTGTGTTGCGGCGCCAAATGCTGCATCGGCTGAATGTGCAGGGTCTGCGGGCGTGTGCCGCCCGGGGGCAAAAACCACCACGCGGTTGCGGCCCGATTTTTTGGCCGCGTACATCGCGCGGTCGGCCCGGTCGATCAGTGCGGCCAGGCTGGCCACCGTGCTGTCGATCACGGCAACACCAAAACTGGCGCTCATCTGCAGCTCAGCGCCAGGTTCCAGACCCTGGCCCTGGTTGTCGGCCACGGCCTTGCGCAGCAGCTCGGCCAGGCGGCGGCCGCGTTCACCGTCAGCGCCGGGCAGCACCAGGCAAAACTCTTCACCGCCGTAGCGGCCCAGTAAATCACCCGGGCGCACCTGCTGGCGCAACAGCGCTGCAATACGCTGGATGGCTTGGTCGCCCACGCGGTGGCCCCAGGTGTCGTTGATGCGTTTGAAGTGGTCGATGTCGGCCATCACACACACCAGCGGCGAACTGTCGAATGCAGCGCGTTCAAAAAGCGCCTGGCCTAACGCAAAAAATGCACGGCGGTTCAAGCAACCGCTCAGCGGGTCGTGGTTGGCCAGCAGTTCCAGCGCTTCGTTTTTTTCCACCAGCTCTTGTTTGGACACCGCCAGGTCGGCCAGCACTTCCACCAGCTGCTGGTGCGACAACTCGAGTTCGGTGACGTCACCCAGGCTGACCAGGCAGCCGCGCAGGCCACCTTGTTCGTCGAGCAGGGGTGAACAGTTCAGGGTCACGTGCGCGCGGGTTTCGCTGGCCGCCTCGGGCCGCACCACAAAACGCAGGCCGCGTGCGCTTTGGCGCTGGTGCACGGTGCTCAGCCAGGGCGTGGCGTCGGTGCCTTCTTCGGCCGGCTGCAGCCATTGCAGTGACTGCGCGCGCAGGCCCACCAGTGGGCGGTCGTCACCCGGCGGCCGCAACGCTTCAAAGGCCTTGTTGACAAGCAGGATGCGGCCTTGCAGGTCCACCACAAGCACGCCTTCCACGAGCGTATCAAAGGCATTGCGCACGCGGTCGGGCACGGCCGCAGCCGGGTCCAGGTGTTCCAGCATGCGGCGCAGATAGAGGTAATAAACCCCTGAGGCCACCAGCATGAACAGCAGCACCAGCCGCGCCGGGCCGCTGAGCAGCCAGCCGGGCAGGTCTTTCAGGCCGGCGCTGCGGTAAGCCACTTCCAGCTGGCCCCAGTCACGGCCCCCTTTGGGATGGGCCGCTGACGCACTGCCCGGGTGGGCCGCTGACGCACCCGTGCGCAGCGGCACGGTGATGTCCAGCGCCCAGGCCGATGCGCCGCCCTTCCACTGTTCGGGGTGCGGGCCCGAGCGGGCCAGCAAACGGCCGTCGGCGCGGCGCAGGCCGATGCTGGCAATGTCTTCACTGCCGGCATGCACGGCACGCAGTGTTTGTTCCACCGCCGACCAGTCGCGGCGTTGCAGCAGCGCCGCCACCTGGGTGGCCAGGCCGTGCGCCAGGCGCGCGTTCAATTCTTTGCGCGCCGTGGCTTCGCTCGGGAACAGGCCCAGCAGCAGGTCGGCCACCAGCAGCAGCATCACCGCCAGCGACACCAGGCCCATGGTCATGCGCGGAATCGCGCTCAGCTTCATCGCAGCTTCTCCATGGGCTCGAGCAGTGCACGCGCCGGGGTCTGGCTGGAAGCGGGCTGCGCCAGACCGGGGTGGTGCAGCGCAAATTGAGCTGCGGCACCCGCGCCCGCATCGGCATCGGCTGCGGCATCGGCTGCGGCTTCGGCTTCGGCTTCGGCATCCGCATTCCCGCCCGCGCCAGTGCCCGATGCGGCCTGCAGCGCGTCGCCCGGTTCGTCGTCGTCGGTGGGCCTGTCGCTGCGCTCCAGGATCGGCAGCGGGTCCAGCGACCGCCAGGCCGGCACTGAAGCCATCATCGCCGCCGCCAGGCCACCGGCGCGGGTGGCCCACACCAGCAGCGTGGCTGAAAACGCGACACCACCGGCCACCACGGGCGCGGCCAGCGCCTCAATGGCCCAGTCGCCATCGTCACTGCGCGCGTCGTTCTCACCCGGCATCTGCGCCGGCATCAGTTGCTCCGGCACGGCGGTGGAACTGCGCGCCGCCGTTTGTGCAGCCAGCGCCGCCAGCGACAAACCGCCGGGCCGCATTTGCAGCAGCCCCGGGTCCACCGTCGGCAAACCCAGCGCCGCTTCCAGGCTTTGCGTGTCAGCGTTCCGGGCCTCGGCATTGACGCCGTTGGTGAGCCCTGATTGCTGCGCGGCAGCGCTTTCAGCATTCGCCAGCGCAAGGGCCACAGTGTTGCCCTCGTCCACGCTGCGCGAGCTG
>JAYUPP010000516.1:0-2530 GCA_043760045.1 Betaproteobacteria bacterium | reverse complement strand
TGGTTGGCGCCGTTCGGCACCAACGGGAAGAAGACTACCGGCACTGAACGTCGTCAAGCCTTCAACCGGTACCCCGTCCTGAACATCCACGACACGGTGGCCACGGCCAGCACCAGCACCAGCGTGGTGATGGACAGGCTCCACACCAGGCTGACATCGGCCACGCCGTAAAAGGCCCAGCGAAAGCCGCTGATCAAATAGACCACCGGGTTGAACAGCGCCACCGTTTGCCAGGCTGTGGGCAGCATGTCGATGGCATAGAAGCTGCCGCCCAAAAAAGTGAGTGGCGTGACGATCAGCAGCGGCACCACCTGCAGCTTCTCGAAGTTGTCGGCCCAGATGCCGATGATGAAACCCACCAGGCTGAAGGTGACGGCGGTCAGCACCAGGAACAGCAGCATCCACAGCGGATGCTCGATGCGCAAAGGCAGAAAGAGGCCCGCTGTGGCCAGGATGATGAGTGCCACGACGATGGACTTGGTGGCCGCAGCGCCCACATAGGCGATCAAGATTTCCACCGTCGACACCGGTGCTGACAGCAGTTCATAAATGGTGCCGGCAAAACGCGGGAAGTAGATGCCGAATGAGGCGTTGGAAATGCTCTGCGTCAGCAGCGACAGCATGATCAGCCCCGGCACGATGAAGGCGCCATAACTCACGCCGCCCACCTCGGGTATGCGCGAGCCGATGGCGGCGCCGAAGACGATGAAATACAGCGACGTGGACAGCACCGGCGAGACGATGCTTTGCATCAACGTGCGCCTGGTGCGGGCCATCTCGAACCCGTAGATGGCGCGCACGGCGTGCAGGTTCATGCGGCCGCCTTGTGGGTTTGTTCGTCTGTTAGTTCGTGCGCGGGCTCAGGCACGGGTTCACGCTTGGGGTCATGCACCCCCTCGTGCACGAGGCTGACAAAAATGTCTTCCAGTGAACTCTGCGTGGTCTGCAGGTCTTTGAAGCCCACACCAGTAGCCGCCAGTTGCTGCATGAAGCCTGCGATGTCCTGCTCGCCACCCCGGGTGTCGTAGCTGTAGGTCAACTGCAGGCCGTCAGCAGACAAGCTGAGCGCATGCACATTGGCCTGCGCATGCGCGGCCAGAGCCGGCGGCACGGCAGCCAGCGGCTGTTGCAAGTGCAGGGTGAGCTGCTTCTTGCCCAGCTTCTGCATCAGTTCCAGCTTGTTTTCCACCAGGATGATGCGGCCCTTGCTGATCACGCCCACGCGGTCGGCCATTTCTTCGGCTTCTTCGATGTAGTGCGTGGTCAGGATGATGGTGACGCCGGTTTCGCGCAGCTGGCGCACCAACAGCCACATGTCGCGGCGAAGTTCCACGTCCACGCCCGCCGTGGGCTCGTCCAGGAACAGCACACGCGGTTCGTGTGACAAGGCCTTGGCGATCAGCACCCGCCTTTTCATGCCGCCCGACAGTTCACGAATGCGGCTGTCTTTCTTGTCCCACAGCGACAGCGATTTCAGCACCTGTTCGATGTGGGCCGGGTTGGGCGCTTTGCCGAATAAACCGCGGCTTAGCGACACCGTGGCCCACACCGATTCGAACGAGTCGGTGGTCAGTTCCTGTGGCACCAGGCCCACCAGCGCACGCGCGGCGCGGTAGTGGCGCACGGTGTCAAAGCCGGCCACCGCCACGGTGCCGCTGGTGGCGCGGACGATGCCGCAGATGGTGCTGATCAGCGTCGTCTTGCCCGCACCGTTGGGCCCCAGCAGCGCAAAGATCTCACCGGCCGCGATGTTCAGGTTGATGTCGTCCAGCGCCTTGTGGCCGGAGGCATAGGTTTTGCTGAGATGGGAAATGCTGAGGATGGGCGTGGGGACGGGATGCATGCAGTGAGGATAGCGGGCCCTAAAGTGCGCTGTGCGCCGGGCTTGTCAAGGCCCTCAGCGCCCCTTTGCGGCCACAAACGGGTTGCGCACTGTCAGCTTCTTTTCTATCACTTGCCCATGCTGCATATCTTCCGAGTGCAAGGTTTTGCAGCCCGCACGCAGTGCCGCTGCGACGATGAGCGCGTCGTAAAAAGACAGCCCCAGACGTTCAGCCAAGCGCAAGGCCTTTTCATGCGTTTCCACGGTCAGCGGTTCCACCGCGCAAACTGCACGCACCGCTGCCAGCGACTCTTTGATGTCGGGCCAGGGCATGCGCAGTTTGCGTGTCGCAACTGACACAAATTCGTTCAACACCTGAACACTGATGCGGCCGCCCCCAGCCAACAGCGCTTCTGCACGGTCTGCCTTGCCGGCGTCGGCCGACAGCAGGTAAAGCAGCACGTTGGTGTCGAAAAAGTCGTCAGCCGCGCTCATCAGCCGCGCTCATCCGCCGCGCTCATCAATCACGCTCGTGTGCCTGTGCACGGTCGAAGGTGAATCCTGCCGGCAGGCGCCCCCGGAATTTGCGCAGACGTGCCAGCAGTTCCTGCGGGCTGGGCGACTTTTGAACAGCAAAAGACCGATCACCGCGAACGTGTATGTCAATGTCGTCGCCGGGTTTCAGGCCCAGCGCCTGCACCACGTTGG
>JAYUPP010000515.1:0-18605 GCA_043760045.1 Betaproteobacteria bacterium | reverse complement strand
GCCGGACCGGCACTGAAGAACCCTACATTGGAGACAAGACCGTGATGAAAAAGCTACCCCTGGTTCTGGCGCTCGGCGCTGCCTTTGTGTGCACCGTTGCCGGGGCACAAAGCTCGGTCTCGGTCTACGGCCGTTTGTATCCTTACCTGAACTCTGAAAAAGCCTCGGGCGCCACGGCGCCGGGGACCCCCGTGGCCACGCTGGCAGCCACGCCCACAGGGCCCAGCGCCATCTCGGGCGGCGTCAAGGGCATGTCGGCGGGCAATTCCAACCTGGGCTTCAGGGGCAAGGAAGACTTGGGCGGTGGCTTGAAAGCCGAGTTCCAGATTGAAGGCACGGTGGCGGCAGACGATGGCAACGCAGCAGGTTTCACCTGGAACCGCAACACCTTCGTCGGCCTTGCTGGGGGCTTCGGCAGCATCAAGCTGGGCCTGATGGACACCGTGTTCAAGGAATACGGCGACACCATCGGCGTGCTGAACGTCAGCAGTGGCACCCCCATGTCGTCCAGCAACATTCTGCGCAAGGTGGCTTTCGGCACCAGCAACGCGGCGCGCTTCCACGAGCGCCGCGCCAATTCCATACGTTATGACTCGCCCGAATTCAGTGGTTTTGCAGGCGGGGTGCAAGTGGCCACACAAGAAAACCCGAACACCACCACCGGGGCGGGCGCGGCCAAGACCTATTCGCTCGGCATCAAGTACGACAAGGGCCCGATTTACCTGGCGTTGGCGCACGAGATACACGACAACTGGTTTGGCGGCTCGGCCAACTCGCCCGCAGCCATGCGCAACAACGCGCAGGCGGGCATCACGTCGAAAGACACGGCCACGCAGTTCACCATCGAATGGCGGCCCTCCAAGTCGCACAAGATCGAATTCGACGCCATTAAAAAGCAGTACGACGAAAACGCCAATGTGAATGGCCGCTTCAAGTCTTACAGCAACATGGCTTACCTGCTGGGCATAGAAAGCCGTTGGGGCGATTCGTGGCGCACGGTTGCGCAGGTGGTGAAGTCTGAAGCCGGCACCTGCAGCCGCGTGAATGCGGTGTGCAACACCGACGGGCTGGCGGGCAGCAAGTTCATCGTCGGCGCTTCTTATTACCTGAGCCGCCGCACCTATTTCTTTGCTGTCTACGACCAGATGACGAATGGCAAGTCAGGGCGCTTTGCTGCCAATGACTTTGGTGCGGTCAGCCCGGGTGAAGACACCCGGCATCTGATTGGCGGCTTGTCGCATCGGTTCTGATGCCGGCTGTGCGCGCGCCGGGGCTGGTGGCGGCGCGCGGGCCGCGCTGGACGGCGCGGCACCACGGCCTGGTGCGTTGCAAGGAGAGTTGACGATGACTTCGCAATCGCTTTCGTTTTCGCTTTCGTTTTCACTTTCACCGTCGCCGTCGCCTTCGCCTTCGCCAGGGCCCGACGTTCGCCGCCGCAATTTGCTGCTGCTGGGGGCCGGGGCCACCGTGGCCGCCCTGGCAGCGCCCGCCGCGCTGGCCCAGGACCTTTCGGCGCGCAACCGCGAGCTGGTTCTCTACAAGGGTGCCGACCGCGACGCGCGGCTGCTTGAAGGTGCGAAGAAAGAAGGCTCGCTCAGCCTTTACACGTCGCTGAACACCAAAGATTCCGGGCCCATCACCGAGGCCTTCGAGAAGAAGACGGGCGTGAAAGTGTTGCTGTGGCGCAGCAGCTCTGAAAAGGTGCTGCAGCGTGCCGTTACCGAAGCGCGTGCCGGCCGTTACGCCTGCGACGTGCTGGAAACCAACGGCCCGGAGATGGAAGCGCTTTACCGCGAGAAGTTGCTGACCGAATTCCACAGCCCGCACTTCAAAGACTTGCCCGCCGCCGCATTCCCCAAACACCGCCACTGGGTGGCCACGCGCTTCAATTTTTTCACCATCGGCTACAACACCAACCTGATCAAAGCCGACGAGGTGCCGAACAGTTACGCCGACCTGCTGCACCCGCGTTTTTCCGGCAAGCTGGCGCTGGAAGCCGGCGACACCGACTGGTTTGCCGCCCTCGTCAAACACATGGGTGAAGGCCCGGGCCTGGCTTACTTTCGCAAGCTGGCCGAAAACAAACCGCAGATGCGCAGCGGCCACACGCTGCTGGCCGAACTGGTGAGCTCGGGCGAGGTGCCCATCACCGCCACCATCTACAACCACAACATCGAACGCCTGGCGGTGCGTGGCGCGCCGGTGAAGTGGAAGGCCCTCACGCCCACCTTTGGCCGCCCGAATGCCATCGGCGTGGTGCCGCGTGCGCAGCACCCGCACGCCGCGCTGCTGTTTGCCGACTTCATGCTGTCGCGTGAAGGCCAGTTGCTGCTGAAAGAACGCAACCGCGTGCCGGCCAGCACGGCGGTGGACACGCACCTCAACAAGTTCCCCTTCGAGATGATCGACCCGGTGATCACGCTGGACGAAAGCGACAAGTGGGACAAGCTCTGGTCCGAACTGTTCCTGAAGGGACAGAAGGTTCAGAAAGAAACCGAATAGGCACACTCACCATGCTGAACAAACGACGTTTTACCCGATTGCTGGCCGGCGCTGCGGCGTCGCTGGCCCTGCCGCGTGCGCTGTGGGCGCAGGCCCGCGGCACGGCCATCGAACTGGCGGCTTATACCGGCGCCGACCGCCAGCAGCGGCTGGTGGACGGGGCGAAAAAAGAAGGGCCGCTGTCCATCTACACCTCGGCGCAAAGCGACGACATGGGTGCGCTGGTGGCCGGTTTTGAGAAAAAGTACGGCCTGAAAACCACCACCTGGCGCGCCGGCAGTGAAAAGGTGCTGCAACGCGCCGTGACTGAAGCGCGCGGCAACCGCCACACGGTGGACATCATCGAAACCAACGGCCCTGAACTCGAGTCGATGAGCCGCGAAAAGATACTGGTGCCGGTGAAGTCGCCCTACACCGGGCAGCTGATACCGCAGTCGCTGCGCCCGCATGGCGACTGGGTGGGCACGCGCCTGAACGTGTTTGTGCAGGCCTGGAACACCAAACTCGTGAAGAAGGAAGAGCTGCCCAAAACCTGGGAAGATTTGCTGCACCCGCGCTGGAAAGGCCGCCTGGGCATCGAGGCCGAAGACCAGGACTGGCTGTCCGGCGTTTGTGCCGAGCTGGGCGAGGCCAAAGGTGTCAAGCTGTTCAAAGACATGGTGGCGGCTAACGGCATTTCGGTGCGCAAAGGCCACACGCTGTTGACGCAGCTGGTGGTGTCGGGCGAGATTCCTTTTGCACTGACGGTTTACAACTACAAGGCCGAGCAGCTGAAGGACAAAGGTGCGCCGATCGACTGGATGTCCATCGGCACACCGATTGCGCGACCCAACGGCGTGGGCATGACGCGTGCGTCACCCAACCCGCATTCGGCCGTGCTGTTCTACGACTTCGAGATCAGCGAAGAAGGCCAGAAGATACTGGCCACGCGCGACTTCGTGGCCACCAGCACCAAGGTCGAAAACCCGTTCAAGGGCGGTTTGCGTTTTGTCGACGCCGCCAAGATGCTGGACGAAGGCGACAAGTGGCAGAAGCTCTACGCCGAGATCTTTGCCAGCCGCACGAGCTGATCGCCATGAAGCTGAAACCTGCCTTGCAAGCGCTGCTGGCCGCAGCCGGCCTGGCTGCCTGCGTGGCGGCTGCTGCGCAAGCGCCGTTGGCCGTTTATGAAGGCCCCGACCGCATGCAGCGCATCGCCGAGGCAGCAAAAAAGGAAGGCACGCTGACGCTGTACACCACCATTGCAGAAAAAGACCTGCCGGCAGTGATCAAGCCTTTTGAAGCCAAGTACGGCATCAAAGTGAACGTCTGGCGCGCCGGTACCGACAAGGTGCTGCAGCGCACGCTGGCCGAGGCCGCAGCCAAACGCGACGAGGTGGACGCGGTGCACTTCGGCAGCCCCGAAATGGAAGCGCTGGCGCGTGAAAAAGTGCTGATGGCGGTGAATTCGCCCAGCTACAAACTGTTGACGCCGGGCTCGGTGCCGGCGCACCAGCAATGAGCTGCCACGCTGCTGTCGGTGTGGGTGCAGGCCTACAACACCGGTGTCGTCAAGAAAGAAGACCTGCCGAAAACCTATGCCGACCTGCTGCACCCGAAGTGGAAAGGCAAACTCGGCGTGGAGGCCAAGAACCAGGACTGGTTCCAGACCATGGTCGAAATCATGGGCGGCGGCGACAAGGGCCTGAAGTTCTTCAGCGACCTGGTGGCCACCAACGGCGTCTCGCCGCGCAAGGGCCACACGCTGCTGAACAACCTGGTGGTGTCGGGCGAGGTGCCGCTGGCGCTGACGGTCTACAACTACATGCCCGAGCAGGCGAAGAAAAAGGGCGCGCCGATCGACTGGTTTGTGCTGGAACCTGCGGTGGCGCGGTCGAACGCGGTGGGTGTGGCCGCGCGTGCCAAACACCCGCACGCGGCGCTGCTGTTCCACGAATACATGCTCACCGACGCGCAGCCACTGCTGGTGGGCATCGACTACGTGCCCACCAATACGACAGTGCCCTCGCCGCTGAAGGGCGTGAGGATCATCATCACCGACCCCATACGTTCGCTGGACGAAGCCGCGAAATGGGAGAAGCTGTTTGACGACACCGTGATCAACCGCGCTGGCCGCTGAAACGGCCGCGGCGCGCATGAACACCACAGGGGCCCTCGGTGGCCCGGGCATCGGAACCGGTGGCCCACAACCGCGTTCGCTGCGCGAACTGTGGCTCATCACCGCAGGCCACGCGCTGACGCATTGGTATCCGGCCACCTTCTATCTGCTGCTGCCCATCATCGGCAACGAGCTCGGCTTGAGCTTCAGTCAGATCGGTCTCATCATGACCTGCCAGTACATCGCTGGCGCGCTGGCCAATGTGCCGGGCGGTGTGCTGGTGGACACCGTGGGTCGCAAAGGCTTGCTGATGGGTATCAGCCTGTTCTGGGTTGGCTTTCCTTACCTGCTCATGAGCTTCAGCCACAGCTACTTGATGCTGCTGGGCTGTGTGGCGCTGGTGGGCGTGGGCAACAGCCTGTGGCACCCCAGCGCCATCCCCACGCTGGCGCAGCGCTACCCCGAACGCAAGGGTTTTGTGCTCAGCCTGCACGGCATGGGCGGCAATGCGGGCGATGCCATCGCGCCGCTGGTGGTGGGCAGCCTGCTGGCGGTGATGACCTGGCGCCAGGTGGTGGTGCTGAATGTGGTGCCGGGCCTGGTGATGGCGCTGCTGATCATGGTTTTTCTGGGCACGCTGCAGCTGGGTGGCCGCCAGCGCAAGCCAACCACGGCAACGGCGGCGCCTGAAGGCCAGACGCTGGCCCGTTATGCCGCCGGGCTGCGCGAGCTGGTGGGCAACCGCAGCCTGCTGCTGTTGTCAGCCAGCGGCGCTTTCCGTTCGATGACACAAAACGCGTTGCTGACTTTTTTGCCGCTGTACCTGGCGCGTGAAATGGGCTGGGGCATGGCGGCGGTGGGTGGTGGCCTGTTTGCGCTGCAGGCCGCCGGGCTGCTGGCGTCACCCGTGGCCGGCCACCTGTCGGACAAGCTGGGCCGGCGCAGCGTGCTGGCCGCCAGCATGGCCTGCACGGCGCTGGTGCTGGTGTTGATGGCGCTGGCCGGCCGTTCGCAGGCCTTTGTGTTTTTCATCGCCGTGCTGGGCTTTTTCCTTTACGCCATCCGCCCCGTGATCCAGGCCTGGACGCTGGAGAGCACACCGCCCCACATGGGCGGCAGCGCCATCGGCATGCTGTTCGGTGCGCAGGCGCTGGGCTCGTCGGTGGCGCCCTTGCTCGGCGGCCTGATTGCCGACCGCTGGGGCCTAGCGGCCACCTTCTACTTTCTGGCCGCCACCATAGCCTGCGCCAACCTCTTCATCCTGGCCATGCCGCGCAGCGCGGGCCCGGCGCGGGCAGATTGAGTGTTCCTTCCAGTTGAACGCCATTCCGCATGCGCAATGAACCTGGGTAGCATGCTGGCATGAGCGCAAACCTGGCCGTCCCCGCCGAAAAAGAGGGCAAAGAAAACACCTCGGGCCGGCTGTCGTCGGTGACTTCGGCACTGCTGGTGATGAAGGCGTTTTCTGCCGAAGAAGCCGAAATTGGCATCAGCAGCCTGGCCAAGCGCCTGGGCCTGGCGAAGAGCACGGTGCACCGTTTGGCCGTTACGCTGGCGGCCGAAGGCTTTCTGGAACAGAACCCCGACACCGGCCGTTACCGCCTGGGCTTGAGCCTGTTCACGCTGGGTGCGCTGGCGCGGCGGCGCATGGATGTGTCGAATGTGTCGCGCCCTTTGCTGGGTGTGTTGCGCGACAAGTTTCAAGAGGCCGCCACGCTGGCCATCCTGTCGGGTGAATCGGTGATGTTCCTGCACAACCTGGAAAGCGGGCAGGCCATCGGCATCCGCGCCCACATCGGTGACCTCAAGCCCGCGTTCTGCACCGCCGAAGGCCGCGTGCTGCTGGCTTTCAGCCCACCGGCGGTGCTGGCTGAGGTGCTGAAACAGGGCTTGTTGCCGCGCACGGCCAAGACGCTGACACAAGCCGCTGCGCTGAAGGCGGCCATCGCCGAAGTGCGGGCCCTGGGTTACGCCATCGACGACGAAGAAAGCGAAGCCGGCATGCGCTGTGTGGCCGCGCCGGTGCGCGACATCTCGGGCAAAGTGATAGCCGCCGTGGGCCTGGCCGGGCCCACCCAGCGTCTGACCAAAAAAGACCTGCGTGCCATGGCCCCCGAAGTGGTGGCCACGGGCGAGGCGGTGTCGTTCCGCCTGGGTTGGCGGCCTTGATGACCGGGCCTGACGCCGTCATCCAGCTGGCCGGTGCTGACACCGCATACACCTGCGCGGCCGACGACACCCTGCTGCGCGCGGCGCAGCGTGCCGGCCTCGCCTTTCCTTATGAATGCAATGTCGGCTCTTGTGGCAACTGCAAGTTTGAATTGCTGGAAGGCGAGCTGGCCACCGTGTGGGCCGAGGCGCCGGGCCTGAGCGACAAAGACAGGCTGCGCAAACGGCATTTGGGCTGCCAGTCGCGGCCCTTGTCGAACTGCGTCATCAAGCTGCGCACGCACGCCCGCTATGCGCCGCCACACCGCCCGCAGCGTGTGGCGGCCGTGCTCGCCGGCCGCAGCGCCATCACGCACGACATCGCCGAGTTCAGATTCACGCTGGCCAGCGCGTTGCCTTTCGAGCCCGGCCAGTACGCGCTGCTGGTGCTGCCGGGCGTGGTGGGGCCGCGCGCGTACTCCATGAGCAACACCGCCATGGGCAACACCGCCAAGAGCAACACCGCCGTCAGCAACACGGCGATCAGCAACACGGTGCTGGACGACGGCGGCAAGACCTGGCATTTCCAGGTGCGCCAGGTGCCCGGCGGTGCCGGCAGTGCGGCCCTGTTTGCGCTGCAGCCGGGTGCGGCGGTGCAGATCGACGCGCCCTACGGCATGGCCTGGTTGCGCCGCGACAGCCGACGCGACATCTTGTGCCTGGCCGGCGGGTCGGGCCTGGCGCCGATGATCAGCATCGCGCGGGGCGCCGTGGCCGAGCCACGTCTGGCCGGCCGGCGGCTGCACTTCCTGTACGGTGGCCGCACGGCAGCCGACCTGTGTGGCCAGGACATGCTGGCCGCCTTGCCCGGTTATGGCCAGCGCCTGAGCTGGCAGGGTTTTGTCAGCATGCCTGGCGAGGGTGGCAAGCACGAAGTGGCCTTTGTGCATGAAGCGGCAGAGCGCGTTTTCGGCCCGCAGCTGAAGGACATGGAAATTTACTTTGCCGGCCCGCCGGCAATGGCCACCGCCGTGCAGGGCATGCTGCTGCAGATGAGCGTGCCGCTCGAGCAGCAGCACTTCGACGCGTTTTATTAGGCCGACATGGGCACCGGCCACAGCCTCGCCGACCACCGCCTGGGCGTGCATGACGATGAGCACGCACACGGCGGCGACAGCGACGATGATCACGATCACGACCACGATCACGACGATCTTGACGAAAGCTCCGGCAGTGCCGACCCCGCGCTGTGGCTGCAAGACAACGTCATCCTGCACAGCGTGGGCATCGACATTGGTTCTTCCAGCACGCAGGTGGTGTTCAGCAAGATCCACCTGCAGCGTGTATCAGACCAGCTGAGCACACGCTACGTGGTGGTGCAGCGCGAACCGCTGGCGCAGCCGCCGCTGGCGCTAACGCCCTATTTGAGCGACACGCTGATCGACGCCGCCGCACTGGGTGCGCTGATCGAAGCGGCCTACGCCGAAGCCGGCTTGCACCCGGACCAGATCGATGCCGGCGCGGTGATCCTGACCGGCGAAGCGCTGCGCCGCGAAAACGGCCAGGCCATCGCGGCCATGCTGGCCGAGCAGGGCGGCGAATTTGTCTGTGCCACCGCCGGCCACCACATGGAAAGCCGGCTCGCGGTGTTTGGATCGGGCGCGGCGCGGCGCAGTTTTGATGCAGAGACGCGCATCCTGAACATCGACATTGGCGGCGGCACCACCAAGCTGGGCCTGGTGGATAACGGGCAACTGGTGGCCACAGCAGCCGTGCACTGCGGCGGCCGCCTGCTGGTAGCCGATGAGCAGGGCTTCATCAGCCGGCTCGACCCGCAGGGCCGCGCCCACGCCCGGCGCGCAGGGTTTGACTGGCAGCTGGGCAGCCGCGTCACGCACGAAGCGCTGGCCCAAGTTGCAGCCGGCATGGCCGATGCGCTGCTGCGCGTGTTGTCTGGCGCCAGCACACCCGCAGACCGCGCCGAGCTGCTGCTCACCGACCCCATCACCGACTTCAGCGGCGTCACCGGCGTGATGTGCAGCGGCGGCGTGGGCGAATACGTCTACGGCCGCGAGCAGCGCGACTTCGGCGATCTGGGCAAGCACTTTGGCCAAGCGCTGCGTGCCCGGCTGGACGCTGGCGCCTTGCCCTGGCCGCTGCTGCCGGCGGGTGAATGCATCCGCGCGACCGTGCTGGGTGCCAGCGAATACAGCGTGCAACTCAGTGGCAACACCACCTTTGTGAGCGCGCCGCGGGTGCTGTTGCCACGCAAGAACCTGCAGGTGGTGCCGCTGCCGCATGTTTTTGGCACCGCCGCCGTGCACGCTGCGGCCGTCGCGCAGGCGCTGCAGCAGGCGTTCGCAGCGCACGACCTGGTGGAAGGCGAGCAGGACGTTGCGGTGTCGCTGCGCTGGAGCGGCCCGCCGGCCTATGCGCGGCTGGCGGCGCTGAAAGACGGTTTGCTTGCGGGGCTGTCGCGCAGCGTTGCACAAGGCCGGCCGCTGTACATCGTGGTCGACGGCGACATCGGCCTGACGCTGGGTTACCTGATGAAAGAAGACCCGCGCCTGGCGCCGGTTGTTAACGCTGCAACTGAACGTCAGGCAGACGAGCCGCCGCGCAGTGAAGTGCTGGTCATCGACGGCATCACGCTGTGGGGTTTTGACTTCATCGACCTGGGCCGCATCAGGCTGCCGTCCAACACCGTGCCGGTGACCATCAAGTCGCTGGTGTTCAGCGAAGACCCGCGCTCGCATGGCAAGAGCACACCGCACACGCACGCATCCACGCAAACACCCACGCAAACACCCACGCACCCGGCGCACGGCATGCAACCACCGCAGCAGCCGGCCACCCCTTCCACCCTGGACCCGACATGAACCCCGAGCTGCTGACCCCCGGTTTTTTCACCGCACTCGGCCTGGCCGCGCTGCTGGGCTTTCGCCACGGCTTCGACGCCGACCACATCGCCGTGGTGGACGGCATGACACGTGCGCGCCAGCTGCACGGCAACTACTGGACCGCGCGCTGGGTGGGTGTGCAGTTTGCCGCCGGCCACAGCGCCACCATCCTGCTGGCGGCGTTGTTGTTGATGGGGCAAACAGCTGCTCTGCCCAGCTGGCTGAACGGCCTGGGGGTGGCTATCTCCATCGTGCTCTTGCTTGTCATTGCCGGCTGCAACGGCGCCCACGCGCTGCTGCCGTCGCAGGGCGGCGAGCGCCCGCTGGGGCCTGTGGCCGCACTGCTGTTTCGCATCACCGGGCGCGAGCTGCACCCGGCATTGGTGGGGGTGGCCTTTGCGTTGTCGATGGACTCACTGGCCCAGGCGGCGCTGTTTGCTTCGCACAGCGGCGGTGTGGCTGCAGGCAGCAGCGCGCCGGCGGTGGCCTTGCTGGCGGGCACGTTCGGGCTGGGCATGGTGGCGGCTGACGCCGGCAACGGCCTGCTGCTGGCGTGGTTTGCACAGCGCAGCGACCGCCTGACGCGGCGAGCCAGCCGCGTGTCGAGTGCGTTCATAGCCGTGGTTGCCCTGGGCACCGCAGCGGCCGTGGTCTTGCGCGAGACAAGCAGCGGTTTTGCGCAGGCCTGGGAACAAGCCGGCATCTGGACCGGCGTGGGCCTGGTGCTGCTGACCAGCCTGGTTTACGCCCTGCGGTTGCTGCTGCAGCAGCGGGCCCGCAGTGCCGGCGCTGGTGCGGGTGCGGGTGCGGGTGCGGGTGCGGGTGCGGGTGCGGGTGCAGGTACCCATGCCAGCGCCAGCGCCGTGCGCTGAGCCATTTTTTTGCGTTGGCTCACGGCCCTTGAACCTGTGGCATGACACCGTTGCCCGCCGCCGAAGAAACGCGTTGTCCGGCATCCCCGGGTGAACTGTTTGCCACCTATTGCAGCATTTCGCTGCAGGCCTTTGGCGGCGCGCTGGCATTGACCGAACGCACATTGGTGCAACAAAAACGCTGGTTCACGGCGCAGGACTTCCTCGGCCTTTACGCCATCAGCCAGGTGCTGCCCGGGCCCACCGGTGTCTCGTTCTGTGTCTTGGTGGGCGACCGCTTTTTTGGCCTGCGTGGTGCCAGTGCCGCACTGGCGGGTTTTTTGCTGCCGCCGGCTTTTATCGTCATCGTGCTGGTGTCGCTGTTTGCGCAGTTCCAGCACCTGCCAGCCGTGCAAGGCGCGCTGAACGGCATGGGGGCAGCAGCGGTGGGCCTTGTTGTGCATACCGCCGCCCGCATGGCGCGCACCCTGCGTGGCCAGCGGGTGGGCATGGTGGTGGCGGTGGCCACGTTTGTTGCGGTGGCGGTGGCAGGGCTGTCGGTGCAACAGGTGATGCTGAGCCTGGGGCTGGCTTCAGTGGCCTGGGCCTGGCACCGCCTGGGGCGCCTGGCGTGAACAGCACGCTGCCGGCCCACGAGCTGCTGGCGCTGTTCGGCCACTTCCTGTCGCTGTCGGTGTTTGCCACCGGTGGCGTGATGGCGCTGGCCTCTGACATGCACCGTTATGTGGTGGACGAACACCACTACGTCACGCATGTGCAGTTTGTGGGTGCCATTGCGCTGGGCCAGGCCGCACCCGGGCCCAACCTGATGTGGGTGGTGGTGCTGGGCTGGTTGATTGCGGGCTTGCCCGGCGCGCTGGCCACCACGCTGGGGCTGGCGCTGCCGGCGCTGGTGTTTCCGCTGCTGGTGTCGCGTGCCAGCCGGCTGCCGCAGTTTGACCGTGGGCTCAAAGCACTGCAGCGCGGCCTCTCCCCAGTGGCCCTGGGCCTGATGGCCGCCACCTGCTGGCTGCTGGTGCGTGAAGCGCCGGGCGCGTGGAAAGGCGCCGCGATGATTGCAGTCAGCCTGCTGCTGCTGAGCCTGGCCAGGCTGCCGCCGCTGGTGCTGATCGTGGCCGCCGGCATCGTCGGCGCCTGGGTGCCGTGGTGATAGCCAACTTAACAAAGAAGGAGGCAGAGATGACGCAGATGAGGATGCAGATGGGGGGGCAGGTGCAGGTGTAGGTGCAGGTGCAGTCTCAGGCGCAGAAGCACAGGCACAGGCACAGGCACAGGCACAGGCACAGGCACAGGCACAGGCACAGGCACAGGCACATCGCGGCCCGCGCGAGCCCTTCCCTGCTGCTGACCGCCGCGCTGCTGGGGCCGGGCAGCGCCTTGGCGCAGGGCACCCCGGCAGCGCCCGACGACGTGGAGCGCGGCCGCAGCCTGTACATGGCCAACGGCTGCTACACCTGCCATGGCACCGTGGGGCAGGGCGGCAGCGAACACAGCGGCGCCCCGAAGCTGGCGCCCGAGCCTTAGCACTTTGAGGCCTTCCGCGCGCTGGTGCGCACCCCGCGCGAGGCGATGCCGAGGCGGGACGTGAAACACGTCAATGACGATCAGCTGCGGCTGATGTACCCGCTGCCAGTCGTACTTGGTTTGGCCGCAGTCGCTCAAGCGCTCGTGGCTGGCCACCACCGCATCGTCGGCCACGATGACGATCTGGCCCGGGTACAGCCGGGTACATCCGGGTACAGCCGGATGGCCCGGCCACGGCCGCTGGAAGCGGCCGTCGCCAGCCGGCAGGCTGGCCGCGCTGCCGCACGCCGGGGGGTGCTGCCTAAAATGTCCGCCCATGCCATCCATCAAACAAAACACCCCCTACGCCGAAGCCTCCATCCGCGTACTCAAGGGCCTGGAACCCGTGAAGCAGCGCCCGGGCATGTACACCCGCACCGACAACCCTCTGCACATCGTGCAAGAGGTGATCGACAACGCAGCCGACGAAGCGCTGGCCGGGTTTGGCAGCCGCATTGCGCTGGTGTTGCACGCCGACGGCAGCGTGACGGTGGACGACGACGGGCGCGGCATTCCCTTTGGCCTGCACCCTGAAGAGCGTGTGCCGGTGGTAGAGATTGTCTTCACACGGCTGCATGCCGGTGGCAAATTCGACAAAGGCGCCGGCGGCGCCTACAGCTTCAGCGGTGGCTTGCACGGCGTGGGGGTCAGCGTGACGAATGCGCTGTCCAAGCGCCTGGCGGTGACGGTTTGGCGTGAAGGTCAGTGCGCCGCCTTGGCCTTTGGCGGCGGCGATGTGACCGAGCCACTGGTGGTGCGCAAGTCGGCGGGTGGCGAGCGCAAACACGGCACCAGCGTGCGTGTGTGGCCCGACGCCAAATACTTCGAAAGTGCCGAGCTGCCGCGCGCCGAGCTGATGCACCTGCTGCGCAGCAAAGCGGTGTTGATGCCGGGTGTGACGGTAACGCTAACGACGGAAAAAAGCGGCCGCCATGACGAAGAGACACAAACCTGGAAATATGAAAAAGGCCTGCGCGACTATTTGATGCAAAGCCTGGCCGCCGACCCGCTGATACCGCTGTTTGAAGGTGAACAGTTTGCCGGTGCCAACGAGACTGAGAACTTCGCCGAAGGCGAGGGCGCCAGTTGGTGTGTGGCCTTCACCGACGAAGGCAATTTGCTGCGCGAGAGTTACGTCAACTTGATACCCACAGTTGCCGGTGGCACGCACGAAAGCGGTTTGAAAGACGGCCTTTTTGGTGCCATCAAGGGTTTCATCGATTTGCATTCGCTGCTGCCCAAGGGCGTGAAGCTGATGCCCGAAGACGTGTTTTCGCGCGCCAGTTTTGTGCTGTCGGCCAAGGTGCTGGACCCGCAGTTCCAAGGCCAGATCAAAGAGCGTTTGAACAGCCGCGACGCCCTGCGCCTGGTGTCGAGCTGTGTGCGCCCGGGGCTGGAGCTGTGGCTGAACCAGCATGTGGAGTGGGGCAAAAAACTGGCTGAACTCGTCATTCGCCAGGCGCAAACGCGCCAGCGCGCGAGCCAGAAAGTGGAAAAACGCAAGGGCAGCGGCGTCGCCGTCTTACCCGGCAAGTTAACTGACTGCGAAAGCCGCGACCTGAACTTCAACGAAGTGTTCTTGGTGGAAGGCGACAGCGCCGGTGGCAGCGCCAAGATGGGCCGCAACAAAGAAACACAGGCCGTGCTGCCGCTGCGTGGCAAGGTGCTGAACACCTGGGAAGTGGAACGTGACCGCCTGTTTGCCAACAATGAGATTCACGACATTGCGGTGGCGCTGGGTGTGGACCCGCACGGCGCGGCTGACACACCCGATCTCAGCGGCCTGCGTTACGGCAAGGTGTGCATCCTGAGCGACGCCGATGTCGACGGTTCACACATCCAGGTGCTGCTGCTGACGCTGTTTTTCAAACACTTTCCAAAGCTCGTGGAAACCGGCCACATCTACATCGCCCGGCCACCGCTGTTTCGCATCGACGCGCCGGCGCGGGGCAAGCGCCCACCGGCCAAGTTGTATGCGCTGGACCAGGCCGAGCTGGAATCGGCGCTGGAAAAGCTGCGCAAAGAAGGTGCACGCGACGGCAGCTGGGTCATCAGCCGCTTCAAAGGCCTGGGCGAGATGAATGCCGAGCAGCTGTGGGAAACCACCCTGAACCCGGAAACGCGCCGCCTGTTGCCGGTGAGTTGGGGTGTTATGGGTTTTGCTGAAACAGCCGGCGCATTCACCAAGCTGATGGGCAAAGGCGAAGCGGCTTCGCGCCGTGAACTGATGGAACTGCACGGCGACGAGGTGGAAGTGGATGTCTGAACCCGCCCAGCCCGGCGCTGCGCCCGCCGTGCAGCACCCGCTGCGCCTGCGCCCCACCATGTTGTCCGACCTGGACTGGGTGGTGTCGGTGGAAGTGGACCTGCACAACCTGCCCTTCATCACACCTTGGGAACGCACGCAGCACGAAGGCGCGGTGCGCTTCCCCGACTTCAGGCACTTCATCGTCGAAGCCGGTGGCGCTGACACCAGTGCTGATCACGGTGCTAACGACAAAACGGGTGGCCGCCAGGGTTTTGTCATCCTGCAAGGCTGCCGCAACCCGCACAAAAGCGTGGAACTCAAGCGCCTGGTGCTGGCTGCACCCAGCCAGGGGTTGGGCCTCGGCCGGCGCTGCGTGCGGGCGCTGAAGGCGATGGCTTTTGACGACCTGCACGCACACCGTTTCTGGCTGGACGTGAAGCAGCTGAACACCCGTGCGCTGCAGCTGTATGCGAGCGAAGGTTTTGTTGAAGAAGGCCGGCTGCGCGAAAGTGTGCGCCTTCATGGCCCGGCCGACGGCTACGACTCGCTGGTGGTGCTGAGCTTGCTGGACCGTGAATTCCAGGCGCGGCGCGCGCTGCGCCTGGAAGCTTGAGGCTGCAGCCCGGGGCTTTCACCGCACCGAAAACGGCGCCTGATAAGGCCGCCCAAAAGCCACCCCGGCGGTGATGGTGCCGGCAGGTTTCAGGTGCATCTTGCCTTCGCGTTTGTTGTTGCGCGTGTCAACGAAACTCACGGGGCCTTCCACCATTTCCAGTATCGACAAGTCAGCCGGTGCACCCAGTTGCAGCGTGCCCAGCTTGGGCAGGCGGCCGACCACACGCGCCGGGTTGAGGGTGGCCATGGCCACCACACGGTCGAGCGGGAAACCCATGGCAACAAACTTGCTCATCACCCACGGCAGGTAAGGCATGCCTGGCGAGTTGGCCGAAAACACGTGGATGTCTGACGAGATGGTGTCGGGCGGGCAGCCCTGCGCGGCGGCGGCTTCGGCCACCGTGTAGTCGAAGCTGCCGCCGCCGTGGCCCACGTCGAAGATCACACCGCGCTGTTTGGCGGCCAGCGCGGCGGGCAGCAGCCGGCCGTCTTGCACGATGTTGGTGAAGTCGCCGGCGTTGTTGGGGGCGCCTGAAAAAGCATGTGTCAACACATCACCCGGGCGCAGCAGGTCGAGTATTTGCGACATCAACACGCGGCTTTCCACGCCGCCGATGTGGCACATGACCTTGGCGCCAGGCACGCCGCTGTCCACACAGGCCGCGATGGCGCGCTTCAGCGGTTCCAGCCCGTAACTGGCCACCACGTTCTGGCTCATGCGCACTTTCACGCCCAGCACCATGTCGGCGTTTTCAGCCAGCGCACGCGCGGTGGTGGCCACCTGGGCGTAGTCGATGTTGAACAGCTCGGGCACCGGAAACCCGGCCAGCCCGGCCACCGCGATGTGGATGAAGGCGTACTGCCGCGTGCGTGAACCCGGTGCCACAAAGCGGCGCCAGGCGGCGATGTTGTTGGCGCCGCCGTCACCGGCCGACACCACGGTGGTGGTGCACTGGTGCGCTATCAACTCGTCGGCCGGTATGCCGATGGCTGAACCAAAAGGGTAGGTGTGGGCGTGCAGGTCGATCAGCCCGGGCGTGACGAGCTTGCCGCCGGCGTCCATCACGCGGTTGGCGCGTTCGGGGGCGATGCTCGCTTCAACCGCTTCAATCAAGCCGTAACGGATGCCGATGTCGCGTTTGCCGGCCAGGCCCTGGCTCGGGTCCAGCACGTTTGCGTTGCGCAGCAGCAGGTCGAACTTGTCGTGCGGGCCCATCGCGGCCAGGGTGCTGAAGGGGGCGGTGGCAAGCAGGCCGGCACCGGCCAATGCGGTGCGGCGGTCTATAACGGTCATGGCGGGTCTCCTGGCGTGTGGTGGGGCGCGCCGTGCCTCTGCCGGGGCACGGTCGCGCGGCCATTACAGCACCTGCGCCACCGCTGCGAACCGGGGGCTTGCCCCCTCTGCCGCAGCCGAAGATGGGCGGGCGATCAGGCCTTCTTGGCCGACCGCTTGGCGGCGCGCGCCTTGCTCATGCCGACCACTTCCATCCTGGCGTCGATCACGCCTTTGCGTGTGGCGCCCACTTTGCGGGCTGCCGCCAGCGACAGGTCGCCCATGCGGTCGGGCGACGTCGGGCCCCGGTCGTTCACACGCACCACCACGCTGCGTTTGTTGGCCAGGTTGGTGACCTTCACCCGGCTGCCAAAGGGCAGGGTCTTGTGAGCCATGGTCAGCGCATTCGGGTTGAATCGCTCACCGCTGGCGGTTTTGCGGCCGGCAAATTTTTTGCCGTAATAGGCCAGCTTGCCTTCAGAGACATCACCCGCAGCCGCGGTGGATGCAGCAGCCGGTGCGGCCGCCATTGCTGGTTTCGCCGCTGCGGCGGCAGCCGCCGCTGCAGCAGTGGCCGCAGGCGCAGCAGCCGGCGCGGCGGGGTTTTGTGCATGCACCGCCAGGGCGGCGGACAGCGACAGAACAGCAGCGGTAAGTGCAGACAAGCTCAACATGGAATTCCTCGGTTTGTGAAATGGGGTCTGGGGCAGCCCCATCAGCAGGGCTGCCGGCTTGAACGCCGGGTGCTCTGGGCGCCGGCGCATCGTCCAGCCGTTGATTTTGACTGCACACCGACACCGCCTGCCGCTGTTGCTTCGGTGACACCCCGTTCAGGGGGCTGATGGAAAATCGCGGGTTGCCCTTGCGCGCCCGCACTGACCGCTCGCACTGACCGCCCGCATGCCTGTGCTCACGCCCCCGCCCGCACACACCCTGAAATCCATCTGCAGTTGACCGCCCCTCCCGATGACCGATCTGTTCACCCCACCCCCACCCGACGCCGCCGACACGCTGCCGCTGGCCGACTACGCGCAGCGCGCCTATCTCGAGTACGCCTTGTCGGTGGTCAAGGGCCGGGCCCTACCCGACGTGTGTGACGGCAACAAGCCGGTGCAACGCAGAATTTTGTACAGCATGTTCCGCATGGGCCTGGCCTACACCGGGGCCAACGGCGCCCGGCCTGTGAAAAGTGCGCGTGTGGTGGGCGATGTGCTCGGCCGCTACCACCCGCACGGCGACAGCGCAGCTTACGACGCACTGGTGCGCATGGCGCAAGGCTTTTCACAGCGCTACCCGCTGATCGACGGCCAGGGCAATTTCGGCAGCCGCGACGGCGACGGCGCTGCCGCGATGCGCTACACGGAAGCGCGCCTGGCGCCCATTGCGCGGCTGCTGCTGGACGAAATTGACGAAGGCACGGTGGACTTCCAGCCCAACTACGACGGCAGCACCGAAGAGCCGCACCGCATGCCGGCCCGGTTGCCTTTTGTCCTCTTGAACGGCGCCAGCGGCATTGCCGTGGGCCTGGCCACCGAGATCCCCAGCCACAACCTGCGTGAAGTGGCGGCGGCCACCATCGCGCTGCTGAAAAACGACAAGCTGAGCGACGACGAACTGTTTGCGCTGCTGCCCGCGCCCGACTTCCCCGGCGGTGGCCAGATCATCAGCCCGGTAGCCGACATCCGCGACGCTTACCGCAGTGGCCGGGGCAGCCTGAAGGTGCGCGCGCGTTGGGTCATCGAAGAACTTGCGCGTGGCCAATGGCAACTGGTGGTGACGGAATTGCCCACCGGCACCAGCACGCAGAAGGTGCTGGAAGAAATCGAAGAAATCACCAACCCGAAGGTGAAGGCCGGCAAGAAAACGCTGTTGCCCGACCAGCTGCAGCTGAAGGCCGTGCTGTTGAGCGTGCTGGACACCGTGCGTGACGAAAGCAGCAAAGACGCTGCCGTGCGCCTGGTGTTTGAACCCAAAAGCCGCAGCACCGAGCAGGCCGAACTCATCACCGCGCTGCTGGCCCACACCAGCCTGGAAAGCAGCGTGCCGATGAACCTGACGGTGGTCGGCAGCGACGGCCGCCCGGTGGCCAAGAGCCTGCGCAAGATCCTTGTTGAATGGGTGGAATTCCGCCTGGCCACCGTGTCGCGGCGCACCCACCACCGGCTGCAAAAAGTGCTGGACCGCATCCATGTGCTGGAAGGCCGCTTGCTGGTGCTGCTGAACATCGACGAGGTGATCCGCATCATTCGCAACGCCGACGAGCCCAAGCCCGAGTTGATGGCGCATTTCAAGCTGAGCGAGCGCCAGGCCGACGACATCCTGGACATCCGGCTGCGCCAATTGGCCAGACTGGAGGCCATCAAGATCGAGCAGGACCTGAAAGACC
>JAYUPP010000514.1:0-18629 GCA_043760045.1 Betaproteobacteria bacterium | reverse complement strand
GGGCGTGAAAGCCGCAGAGGCTACAGCAGTTCAGTTGCCAGACGGCAGGGGACGGGATGGCTGGTGCGCAATGCGGGACCGAAGCCGGCTGCGGTGTTCAGTGCGAAGACGGATGCAATTGAATGTCGCCAAACCAGGACCGGGCCATGGACTGGGTGTTGTCACTGTCGACCATCAAGGCAATGGAAGTCAGCGCGCCGGGCGCTTCGCCAAAGGCCAACCGAAAGTCGTCAGCCAGGTTGCGGCGATGGTCGCGCCACTGCCCGAGCTGTGCCGTGCCCGAGTCAACAACGATCTTGCGGATGCGGTCGCTGCGCGGGTTGACGATCACCGAACCGACGGGCGCACTGGCGTCCCACACATACATCAACGTGGCATAAGGCGGGCTTTCACCGGTCAGGGCTTCGGCCAGTTCAAACAGAGCGCGGGTGCGCATGGGCAGCGTTGCGACGTTGCCGTCAAAAGCAAACATCACGCGCGCGGCGGAGTCTGCACGGTGGGCATCGGCCACGCTGGCGTTCAGCGGCTGGTCTTGCACCCACCATGAAAAACTGACTTCGCGCAGCGCTGTTGGCGGCACCAGAACCTTGCGGCGCCACATGCTGGCGGCGCCTTCGGACCGTGCACTCACGGCTTTTCTGCCGTGGTGGTGTGCCGCGTCGTACTGGGTTTGTTTTTTGCCCGGCAACGGCACGCTGTGCCACTGGTCGGCCGGGTTTTGTGGCGGCGCGCTGGCGCAAGCTGCCAACAACAGCAGGCTGGCCAGCCAGGGCATAAAGCGGTGTCTCATATCGAATGCAAATTCAGTAAAGCATCATGCCGACCGAACACAAAAAAAGACCGCCCGAAGGCGGTCTTGGTCGAAACAACAGCGTCTGTACTTAAACGGACACAGGCGCTGCAGTTTGATCAGAACGAGTGGCGAACGCCGAACTCGTAACCCGTGGAGCTGGGTTTGACGTTCGCAACAGCCGCCAAAGCCGGGCCACCACCGATGGTGTAGTTGGCACCAGCACCGTTGCTGATCTTGGCAAAGTGGGTGTACAGCGCGGTGCGCTTGGACAGGTCATGCACATAACCCAAGGCGGCCTGGGTGGCGTCAAAGGCGGTGCCGTCAGCAGCCGTCTTGCCGTAAGAAGCCTTGATGGTGCCAGCGCCAACCGGAACCATCACGCCGAGCACCGTTTTCGTCTGCTTGACATCAGCGCCCGTGCGGTTGTCAACCGTGTCGCGGTGGTACTGGCCCATCACGGTGGCGAAACCAACGTTGAACGACGCACCCACGTTCATGGCTTTGAGGTCACGCACCGAGCTGACCTCTGTGTTGCCAACAGCAACGGCCACATTGACGGGGCCTGCGGCGTAGCCAACCCGACCGCCAACGTATTTGTTGCCCGGAGTGCCTTCGCCGGCGGCAACCATCACCTGGCCGTACAGACCACCCATGGCAGGCAGGAAGTAACCGATGGTGTTGTTGGCGCGCACCAGCGTGCCGGCACCGCTGCCCAACACGCCGGAGTAGTTCAGTGCATTGCCCACGCCGTTGGTGCCAAACGGATCAAATATGGTGTGGTTCCAAAACGTCGGCGTGTAGTCGCGGCCGAGGCGGATTTCACCGAAACCACCCATCAGGCTGACGGTGGAACGACGCTGCCAGTTTTGGCCCGTGCCGCCAGTGTCGGGGTTGATCCCGCCTTCAATCCAGAAGCCAGCACGCATGCCGCCACCCAGATCTTCAACACCGCGGAAACCCAGGCGGCTGGAAGCGTTGCCGTCTTGGCTCAGCGACTTGATCGACTGGTTGCCGTTCTTGACGTTGCGGGCATTCAAGTCAACCACACCAAACAAGGTCACCGACGACTGGGCAGAAGCAACACCAGCAAACGCGGTCAGCGCAGCCAGGGCAAGCAGGGATTTTTTCATTGCAACTATCTCCTAGGTTTTGAACAAAGGGTTCCAAAAAGGAAGTCCCGGAAAAACGATCTCGATCAGTGATTTTTGATTCACGGTTCCGATTCACGAACCCAATCAAGGGGGTCACCCAACGCGGTGTCTCATAAAGAACCCGGCTGGTGGGCTGATCAGGCCAACCTCCTGAAGCGGAAGCTGTCGCTATTGCAACAGACGCCCAGACCGAAAGCCAAGAAACGGCGCCAAATCGGGTGACAAACCAGGCAAGCTGTTGTCAATCAACAACGTGATTCGACTGCCCGCAGGGGCTGAGTCGCTTCCGCTATTCTGGTTCCCTATGAATTTGACTGACAGGTGGTTGTCCAGCCTGGACCATGCGTTGCGCACACTGGCAACACCGGCATTTGCGTCGCGACCGAGTCCGGGCCAGGCCAAGGAAGCGGTGGCGGCGGGTGCGCTGTCAGAGCCCGAGCGGCAACTCTCAGGCGCGCTGATGCGCGTCAACCATGTCGGCGAAGTATGTGCCCA
Source organism: Betaproteobacteria bacterium (assembly GCA_043760045.1). GTDB lineage: Bacteria > Pseudomonadota > Gammaproteobacteria > Burkholderiales > Burkholderiaceae_C > Rubrivivax. Next base: position 16,190 of record JAYUPP010000514.1, on the reverse strand, counting down.
GGCGCTGTACCAGGCGCAGGCGCTGACGGCACGCAGCGACAGCTTGCGCCAGCAGATGCGCAGCGCGGCGCGCGAAGAAACCGATCACCTGGCCTGGACCGAAGAAAGGCTGCAGCAGTTGGGCGCCAGGCCGAGTTTGCTGAACCCCTTTTGGTACGCCGGTGCTTTTGGCCTGGGCTTGCTGGCCGGCCGTTTGGGGGACGGCGTGAGCCTGGGGTTTGTGGTCGAGACCGAGAAGCAGGTTGAAGCGCACCTGGCGTCGCATCTGCAAAAGCTGCCGGCAGCCGACTTGCGTTCGCGCGCCATCGTTGACCGCATGAAAGCCGATGAGGCCGCACACGCGCAGGCGGCAACGGCTGCTGGGGGTGTGAATCTGCCCTCGCCGGTGCGGTGGCTGATGAAGGCTGCGGCGCGGGTGATGACGGCCACCGCGCACCGCATCTGAACTGCGGGAACTGCAGAAACTGTCGAGACTGCGTTTCAGGCTTGCACGACTTCGAAGCTGGTGCTGACGGTTGCCGTCTTGGCCAGCATGATGGTGGCCGAGCAATAGCGTTCATGTGACAGCGCCACCGCGCGTTCAACAGCCGCCGCCGGCAGGTTGCGGCCGCTGACGATGAAGTGCAGTTTGATGTGGGTGAAAACTTTGGGGTCGGTGTCGGCACGCTCGGCCTGCATCTTCACCTGGCAGCCGCGCACATCGTGGCGGCCTTTTTTCAATATCAGAACCACGTCATAGGCGGTGCAACCGCCAGCACCCGCCAGCAGGGTTTCCATCGGCCGGGGCGCCAGGTTGCGGCCGCCGCCATCGGGCGCGCCGTCCATGGTCAGGAAGTGTCCGCTGCCGGTTTCGGCGACAAATCCCATGCCGGTGCTGGGCATCCAGTTGATGGTGCATTCCATGGTGCGTTCCAGTTGAAATCAGGGCGCCGCTGCGCTGTCTTGCTGCGGTTGAAAGGTTTTGGAGTTCGGGCTCTAAAAGATCTGTTGGGTGAGGATATTGCACTGCAGCAATGCGGTGATAGACTGGCTTGCAAGGGATGTGAAAACGCTGCCATGGCGGTTTTCTCCCAACGATTGTCTCCTCCACCTCCATCAATGGTGGATTCAGCCCGAGGTTGCAAGACCTCGGGCCTTTTTTTGCCTGCGGGTTGCTGGAACTTTGCAGCCTGCTGGCCCGTTCGGGCGCAAAAAACGGCCGACTTATCATCCGCCGCCCCCCAACCCGCCACTTGTTGTCGCCGCCATGCCCGCTGGTTCTACACCGCCCCCAACAGAGCCGCTGCTGCGCACTATTGCAGCCAAGGGCCAGAAGCTGGCGGCCAGTTATCTGAAGCGCATCCTGACCGCGCGGGTCTACGACGTGGCACACGAAACGCCGCTGCAGCCCGCGCGTTACCTGTCGCGGCGCCTCTCCAACCAGGTCTTGCTGAAACGCGAAGACCAGCAGCCGGTGTTCAGCTTCAAGCTGCGCGGTGCTTACAACAAGATGGTGCACCTGACACCCGAAGCGCGCGCCCAGGGTGTTATCTGTGCCTCGGCGGGCAACCACGCGCAGGGGGTGGCGCTGGCCGCGCAGCGGCTGGGCTGCCGCGCGGTGGTGGTGATGCCGGTGACCACGCCGCAGCTGAAGGTGGACGCCGTGCGCGCGCTGGGTGGTGAAGTGGTGCTGCAGGGTGACAGCTACAGCGACGCCCACCAGCACGCGCTGCAGGTGCAGCGTGAGCAGGGCCTGACCTTTGTGCACCCGTTTGACGACCCCGACGTGATTGCCGGCCAAGGCACCGTTGCGATGGAGATCTTGCGTCAGCACCAGGGCCCGCTGGACGCGGTGTTTGTGGCTGTTGGCGGCGGCGGGCTGATTTCTGGCGTCGCGGCCTACATCAAGGCCGTGCGGCCCGAGGTGCGGGTTGTCGGTGTGCAGATGGTGGACTCTGACGCGATGGCGCAGTCGGTGCGCCGAGGCAAACGGGTGCAGCTGTCTGACGTGGGCCTGTTTGCCGACGGCACTGCGGTGAAGCTGGTGGGCGAAGAAACCTTCCGCGTCGCGCGTGAGCTGGTGGACGACTACGTGCTGGTGAACACCGACGCGGTGTGTGCGGCCATCAAAGATGTGTTTCAGGACACCCGCAGCGTGCTGGAACCGTCGGGCGCGATGGGCGTGGCGGCCATCAAACAGTATGTGGCGCAATACCGCTTGAAGGGGCAGGTGATGGTGGCCATCACCTGCGGCGCCAACATGAACTTCGACCGCCTGCGTTTTGTCGCCGAGCGGGCCGAATTTGGTGAACAGCGCGAGGCGCTTTTTGCCGTCACCATTCCCGAAGAGCGGGGTTCGTTCAAGCGTTTTTGTTCATTGATCGGACCCCGTGCGGTGACCGAATTCAACTACCGCATTTCGGGGCAGCAGCAGGCGCATGTGTTTGTGGGCCTGGCCATTCAGCGCCGTGAAGAGGCCGGCAAGATCAGCCGCCATTTCGTGCGTCAAGGTTTTGCCAATGTCGACCTCACCGACGATGAACTGGCCAAAGAGCATGTGCGCCACATGGTGGGCGGGCGCAGTGAGCTGGCGCGTGACGAGCGGGTGTTCCGGTTTGAATTTCCCGAACGGCCCGGCGCGCTGATGCGGTTTCTGGACGCCATGCACCCGGGCTGGAACATCAGCCTGTTTCACTACCGCAATCAGGGCGCCGACTACGGGCGCATACTGGTGGGACTGCAGGTGCCGGTGGGTGATGAGCCCGCGCTGGCGAACTTTCTGCGGGGTCTTGCCTACCCTTGCATTGAAGAGACCCACAACCCGGTGGTTGGGTTGTTTTTGAGGTAACCCGGTTCACTGTCATGGTCACCAACCGTTCCCTCGTTTCACCCACCACGCACCCGGCCCTGGAACGCGCGCTGCGCGACAAACTGCAGCTGCGCAATGAAACCGGTGGCAGCCTGGGTGAACTGGAGCCGCTGGCGGTGCGCCTGGGGTTGATGCAGGCTTCGCTCAAGCCGCATCTGCACGACCCGCAGATGTTGATCTTTGCTGCCGACCACGGCCTGGCGGTGGATGGCATTCAGGACCTGCATGCGCGCAGCACCATCGAGACGGTGCGCATGCTGTTGTCGCGGCAATTGCCGTTGAATGTTTTTGCGCGTGCGCAGGGCATCCACGCCACGGTGGTGGACTGCGGCGTGGCCAACACGCTGCCGCGCCACGACCGCCTGCTGATGCGCAAGATTGCGCATGGCACGCGCAACGCCCGCGTCACGCAGGCGATGACGCAAGACCAGGCCCACGCGGCCATGCGGGCCGGCATGGAAATCGGCGACCAGTTGCGTGGCAATGCCACCATCCTGTCGGCCGTGGGTGTGGGTTCGCACGAAAGCGCGGCGCTGGTGTTGTCGCGCCTGACCGACAGTCCCATACGCGAGCTGGTGAGTTCGGGCCCGCTGATGGACAGCGACGCGCTGGCACACCTGCTGGTGGTTCTGCAAGGCGCGCAAGGCAGGCACCGGGATGCGCACGAGCCGATGGAAGTGCTGGCCGCGATGGGTGGCTTTGAAGTGGCGGTGATGGCCGGTGTCATCCTGATGGCGGCCAGCAAACGCCACCTGCTGATGATCGACGGCGTGCCGGCTTGCGCGGCGCTGATGGTGGCAGCACGCATTGCGCAGCCGGTCACCGACTATTGCCTGTTTTGCCGCAGCCACGGCCACCAGGGGCTGGACCAGGCGCTAAGCCTGTTTCGCGCCACTGCGCTGCTGGAGCTGGGCATGGAAAGCACCGACGGCACCGGGGCCACTTTGGCGTGGCCGTTGGTGCGCAGCGCCACGGCGCTGTTGACCGAGGTGGCCGATGGCGAAGAAGCGGGTCCGACGCGGCCGGGTGGCCTGGGTTCTGGGGTTCTGGGCGGCGGCACCGCGCCCGTGCCGATCCTGCCGCCTTCAATGATGCCGCCCAGCAAAAAGAACTGACGCGCGCTGAGCGCTCTGGAAAGTAAAAGTTTTTCAGCGTCCGGGGCGGGCCCCGAACCATCAAATTCAGGCGCTCAGCGCAGCGTGGCGCGGTCCTGGCCGGAGCTGGGCGCGTCGCCCGCAGGCTGCAGATTTTCAGGTGTCGGCACCATGCCCATGGGCGACGGCCGCGGCACGGCGCCTGGCAGGCCCGGGAACCCGGGCGCCGCGCGCACGGCGACGCCTGGAATGCCGCGCGCAGCTTCAGCCGGCGCCGGCAGGCTCAGCGAGACCTGAACGGCGCCGCCCTGCGGGCCCAGGCTGGCGGTGCGCAGACTGACCGCTTGCAGCACCCGGTCGCCGTCAACCAGAGCCCCCACGCGAAAGGTTCGGGCCGGCTTGCCGTCCACCGAAATCAAGGCCAGGCCTTCGCGCTGGTGGTTGCTGCCCCGGGGGCTGACCACGCCCACCAGCGTCAGCCGGGTGTCTGCCACCGGGGCGGCCGCAGCGGCCACCGCCACCACCGGGTCGGTGCCCAGCAGCCGAGTCAGGTCGCCCTGCAGTTCGTTGCTGGCCTGCACCACCGCAGCGTGGGCCGGCACGGGCTGGGGTTGCGCCGACAGCTTCAAACCCCAGAAAACGGCGCTGGCAGCGGCCAGGGCCCAAACCAACAGTGACCACCAGCGTGCAGACATGCGCCGATTATGATTCAAGGCCCTTCAAACGCTTCTCGAACGCCCGTGCCGCAACCAAGGTTGCCGGCGGTGCTTCAGGCGCCAGTTCCGCAGTTTGCAGCGCCCGCCTTGGGCGAGAATGAGGCCATGAAATCATTGTCTTTGCAACGTGCTGCGCGCGGCTTTACCCTCATCGAACTGCTGGTGGTGCTGGTCATCATCGGCGTGCTGGGTGCGCTGATCGTGCCGAATCTCTTTTCCAGCATCGACGACGCCAAAGGCACGGCGGCGCGCACCGACATCAATTCGCTGCTGCAGTCGCTGAAGCGCTACAAGCTCGACAACCAGCGTTTCCCCACCTCTGAACAGGGCCTGAGCGCGCTGGTGCAGAAACCCACGGCCACACCCGTGCCGCCGCACTGGAAACCTTATCTCGACAAGCTGCCGAACGACCCCTGGGGACGCCCTTATCAAATGCTGAGCCCCGGTGTGCGCAGCGAAATCGACATCTTCAGCTTTGGCGCCGACGGCCAGGCCGGCGGTGAAGGTGCCAACGCCGACATCGGCTCCTGGCAGTAAGCGGCCGGCGCGAACGCGGGCAACACCTTGAACAAGTCACGCGGCTTCACACTGGTGGAGCTGCTGGTGGTGTTGGCCATCGTGGCGCTCGGCATCGGCATGGTGTCGCTGGCCTTGCCCGACGCCGAAGCGAACAAACTGGAAGAAGAAGGCGCACGTTTGGCGTCGCTGCTGGAATCGGCGCGGGCCGAGGCGCGGGTGGCCGGCGTCGCGGTGCGCTGGGTGCCAAGAGTCGCAAGCTCTGCTGACGCGCAGACCTTGCCCGACGCGGCGCAGTTTCAGTTTGTCGGCCTGCCCATCAGCGTGCGGATGCCGACCCGGTTTCTCGACCCGGGCACGCGTGCGCAAGTGGTCGGGTCCAGCCATCTGGTGCTGGGGCCGGAAGCCATTCTGCCCAGCCAGCGTGTGGTGCTGCGCCTGGGCGAGCGGCGGCTGGAACTGCAGAGCAATGGCCTGGGCCCGTTTGCACCGCCGGCCAGCGACAGCCCGGCAGCCGCTGCCAGCAACGCTGCAACCTGATGACGATGACGCGCAGCCTGCGGATGCGGCGTGCACAGCCACAGCGGCCCTGCGCCCAAGCCGCCGGTTTCACGCTGCTGGAAGTGCTGGTGGCGTTGGCCGTGGCCGCGCTGGCGCTGGGTGCTGGCTTGCGGGCTGCCGGTGTCTTGACCGACAACGCGCAGCGCCTTTCGGACGTCCTGGCCGCGCAATGGTGTGCCGACAACGAACTGACTGCGTTGCGTTTGCAGCGCGGCTTTCCCGGTGTCGGCGACAGCGACTTTGCCTGTGAACAACTGGGCCGCAGTTACGCCGGCAAGCTGGTCACGCGGTCGACACCCAACCCGGGTTTCAGGCGCGTCGACGCAGTGGTCAGCGACGAGCAGGGGCAGGTGCTGCTGAGCTTGTCCACCGTGCTGGGGAGGCCATGAGAGCGCTGCGCAACGGCCGCGAGACAGCGCGCAAAGCAGACGACGGCTTCACGCTCGTTGAAGTGCTGGTGGCGCTGTTCCTGATGGCCCTGCTGGCGGCATTGTCGTGGCAGGGCCTGGACAGCGTGCTGCGCGCGCGCGATGCCAGCCGCGTGGCGGTGGACGACGCCGTGCGCCTGGCAACCGTGCTCACCCAGTGGGAACAAGACCTGATGGCCCTGCACGACAGCGCTGCCGTGCCGGCGCTGGACTTTGACGGCCAGACGCTGCGCCTGACGCGGCGCACCGAAAGCGGTGTGGCGCTGGTGGCCTGGGCCGTGCGGGGCGGCGTGTGGCAGCGCTGGATGAGCCCGCCTTACACGCGCACGAATGAGCTGCAAGACGTGTGGCTGCGCAACCAGCAGTTTCTGGGCAATGAAGCCGGCCAGGTGGAACTGGCGCGCGGCGCCAGCGACTGGCAGATTTACTTTTATCGCGGCAACGCCTGGACCAACGCCCAGAGCACCGGTGACTTGCAAGGCGCGGCCAGCACGCTGCCGAATGCGGGTGTGGCGGCGCCGGTGCCGCCCGTGGTGGTGGCAGCGTCTGCTGGGGCTTCAGCAGCATCGGCCGCCGCCGAAGGTGCGACGGTGGTGGCTGGCGCCGCGTCGGCGCCGGTGCGCGCAGCGGTGCCGGTTGAACAGTTGCCGGCTGCCGTGCGACTGGTGATTTCGCTGGACGGAAAGAAGCTCACGCGCGACATCGCGCTGGGCCCCACCGGGTCATGATGCAGCCACGGGCCGATACTCGCCCGCGACAACGGGGAGCAGCGCTGCTGCTGGCGATGATCATCATGGCGTTGGTGGCCACCACCACGGCGGGTATGGTGTGGCATCAAAGCCGCGCCATCCAGATCGAAGCCGCCGAGCGCGCGCGCACGCAGGCGGCGTGGATCCTGAACGGCGCGCTCGACTGGGCGCGTCTGATCCTGCGTGAAGACCAGCGCAACAACCGGTCGCGCGCCAACCCTTACGACGGCCTCGACGAACCCTGGGCGACACCGCTGGAAGAAGCCCGCCTGTCGTCGTTTCTGGCCGCCGACAAAGACAACAACGCCGACACCGGCCCCGAGGCTTTTATATCTGGCCAGATTGAAGACGCGCAGTCGCGCTTCAACCTGCGCAACCTGCTGGACGACAGCGGCAAGGTGGTGCCGGTGCAGCTGGAAGCGCTGAAGCGGCTGTGCACGGCAGCCGGCGCGCCCGACGACAGCGCCGACCGCTTTGCTGCGGCGCTGGCGGGGGTGGGGGCGGGTTTGAATGCAGGTGTGGGTGTGGGTGCGGGTGCGGGTGTGGCGGCTGCACTGGCGGTGGCCGGCAACCCTGCCGCCGCCAACGCCGACCAGCCCCTGCAGCCGCAACGTTATGCCGACCTCGCCTGGCTCGGCCTGGATGACAGCCTGCTGCAACTGTTGCGGCCGTTCCTGGACCTGCTGCCGGCGCGCACGCCGGTCAACATCAACACCGCGCCGCGCGAAGTGTTGCTGGCTGCCGTCGACAGCCTCGACCTGGGCGGCGCGCAGCGGCTGCTGCTGGCGCGGCAGAAGCGACCCTTCGAGAAACTGGACGATGTGAAAGCCCAACTGGCACCCGACACGGTGCTGGACAGCAACCGCGTGAGCGTGGCAACTTCGTACTTCCAGGTTGCGGGCCGGCTGCGGCTGGAAGACCGGGTGCTCGAAGAACGATCACTGCTGGTGCGCCGCGACAACCGCGTGGACGTGCTGCGCCGTGAGCGCCAGAGCTTCGCGCTGCCACCCCGCTGACGCGGGGTGGCTCGTCACCCGAAGCAACAACAAATGAAGGTGAGAATAGCGGCTGCACGTTGTTTGCCCAATGCTCGCACCGCATGGGTTGCAGCAATCGCAGCCGTTGCACCCACCGCACTCGCCGCACCGATCACACCGCTGCCGGTGCATCGTCCTGGCAAGGTTCCACCTCCTGTCCCTGGCATGCCGATCTGATGTCCCTGCTCGTCATCAAATGTCCCCCCCGCGAGCGCCTGGGTGCGCGGGCCACCGGCAACGAGCCCGCCTTGAGCCAGCGCCTGCACGGCCCGTGGGAACATGTCTTCAGCGCCGACGGCCGCCACGCCGGCCCGCTGCGCCTGGCCGCTGCGGCCACCTTGCCCAAGGCCGACCTGGTGGTGCTGGTGCTGGCGCCGGCCGATGTCAGCTGGCACCGGCTGCTGGTTCCCAAAGCCACGCCGGCGCGCATGCCGGCGGCGCTGGCTGGCATGCTGGAAGAAAAACTGCTGGATGACGCCGACACCGTGCATCTGGCGTTGGCGCCCGACGCCGTACCGGGGCGTGAAGGCTGGGTCGCCGCCACCCACCGGCCGCGCCTGGCTGCAGTGCTGGCAGCGTTGGAAACAGCGGGGCACAGCGTGGCGCGTGTGGTGACCTTGATGCCAGCACCCGGCCCGCGCCTGCGGGGCCACTTTTCTGTGCCGGGTGGCCTGGCGCTGGAGCCGGCCGCTGTTGTGGGTGATGTTGCCAGTGCCCTGTCCCGCAATCTTTCCATGGCAGCGCTGGCGGCCGCGCCTGCAGCCCCAAGTGCGGCGTCTGTGGTCACCGGTGAGCCGGTGCTGTGTGTCAGCCGTGCCGACGGCGTGTGGTGCCTGCCGCTTGAGGCGGATGCCGGTGCGGGTGCTGCGGGTTCGGGCCTGACGGGTCTGGGCCTGGCGGGGGCGCTGCGCAATACATGGTCTGACGACGAAGCGGCCAACCCGATCTGGACCGCCACCCCTGCCGCAGCGCTGGCGGCTGAACGTTATCTCGGCCGGCCGGTGCCCTTGCAAACCGAAGCTGAACATTTGCTGGAAGCGGCACAGGGCACGGCGAAAGGGGCGCTGAACCTGCGCCAGTTTGAATTGACGCCGCGCCACCGCGGCCTGCGCGCGGTGGCCGAGGTGGGCCGGCAACTGCTCAGCGCTGAATGGCGCGCGGCGCGTTACGGCGTGCTGGCGTTGCTGGCGCTGCAGCTGGTGGGGTTGAACGCGCAAGCCTGGCAGCAGCGGCAGGCCCTGCAGGCGCGCCGCGCGTCGATAGAAGAGGTGCTGCGCAGCACCTACCCCGGTGTGCGCACGGTGCTGGACGCCCCCGCGCAGATGGCTGCCGAAACCGAACGCCTGCGTGCCGCCGCCGGCCGGCCCGGCGGTGCCGACCTGGAACTGGCGCTCGCCGCCGCCGCCGCCGTCTGGCCCGACGGCAAAGGCCCCGTGGGCAACTTGCGCTACGAAGCGGGGCGCCTGAGCCTGGCCGCGCCCGGCTGGCTGCCCGCCGAAGTGAAGGCCGTGCGCGACCGCTTGCGGCCGGCCGGCTGGACGGCCGAATTTGCCGAAGGCCGCCTGACGCTGGCGCGTGCGCCAGCAGCGGGGCCTGCACGATGAGTGACGCGAAGCATCAAGGTGGGTGGGTCGGTGCGGGTGCGGGTGCGGGTGCGGGCGCCGGTGCCGGTGCCGGTGCGGGCGCTGCCAGCAATGGGGCCTCGTCAGCCATGGACCACAAAACGCCGTCGGCGGCGCGGGCCTGGTGGCGTGCACTGGCCGCCCGCGAACGCCGGCTGTTGGTGGTGGGCGGCGCGGTGCTGCTGCTGGGCCTGCTGTGGTGGGTGCTGGTGCAACCGGCCTGGCGCACCCTGCAGCGCGCGCCGGCCGAACTGGAAGTGCTCGACACCCAACTGCAGAACATGCGCGCCCAGGCCGCTGAGGCCGAGCAGTTGCGTGCCACGCCGGTCGTCACGCCCGAGCAGGCTGCGGCGGTGCTCAAAGGCGCCGCCGAGCGGCTGGGCGCGAAAGCCAAGTTGTCGCTGCAGGGTGAACGTGCGGTGCTGACGCTGACGGCGCTGGAACCCGGCGCTTTGAATTCCTGGTTGGCCGAAGTGCGCTCGGGTGCGCGCGCCAGGCCGCTGGAAGCCAATCTCACACGCGCCGGTACGGGTTACACCGGCACACTGGTGCTGGGCCTGGGGGCTGCACCTTGACGGCCCTGCGCTGGGCATTGCCGGGTGCGGTCGCCGGTGCACTGCTGGCTGTGCTGGCCTTCGCGCCGGCCACCTGGCTGGCGCGCGAAGTGGCTGCCGGCACCGGCGGTCGCCTGCTGCTGGCCGACGCCCAGGGCACGGTGTGGCGCGGTCAGGCGGTGCTGGTGCTGACCGGCGGCGCGGGCAGCCGCGACGCACGCGCGCTGCCCGGCCGCCTGCACTGGCGCATGGGCTGGCATGGCGGCGCGCCAGCGCTGCAGCTGGAACACGCTTGTTGCCTGACCCAGCCCTTGCTGGTGCGCTGGCGCCCGGGCCTGGCGGCCACCCGGTTTGAGCTCTTGCCGCTGCCTGTGAAGGCGGCTGCGGTGCCGGGATCAAACAGCGCACAACCTGGCGCTGAACCGGGCGCTGAACCGGGTGTCGAACCCAAGCCTGAAACGGCCGCCATCGGCCACTGGCCGGTGGCCTGGCTGGCCGGGCTGGGTGCACCGCTGAACACCTTGCGGCTCAGTGGCAACATGCAGTTGTCGGGCCGCGATCTCAGCGTGCAGGTGGTGCAGGGTCGCCTCGTGTTTGGCGGTGTTGCCGAACTGGCGCTGAACCAGGTGGCGTCGCGCATTTCAACGCTGGAGGTGTTGGGCGATTACCGCTTGAGCCTGCAAGGCGACCCACGCGGCCAGGCCGCCACGCTGCAGCTGCGCACCGCGCGGGGCGCGTTGCAGCTCAGCGGCGAAGGGCAATGGGCGGCTTCCAAGTTGCGCTTCAACGGCCAGGCCAGCGCGGCGCCGGGCTTTGAGCCGGCGCTGAACAACCTGCTCAACATCATCGGTCGCCGCCAAGGCGCGCTGTCACTCATATCGATCGGATGACCATGAACTCCGCACCATCCGCCAATAGCAGCGCGAATAGCAGCGCGAAATCCAGCGCGAAAAAGAGCGCCAGCACCAGTGCCCCAACAACCGCTGTTGCGCTCGCCTGTGGCTTGTTCATTGCACTGCAGGCGTCGCTGCTGGTGTCGGCGGCGCAGGCCCAGGGCAACAGCGCCCGTTCGCGCGCCCCCGTGGCGGTGAACTTCGTCAACGCCGACATCGAAGCCGTGACACGCGCTTTTGCCGCCATGCTCGACCGCGGCATCATCGTTGACCCGCGCGTCAAAGGCAGCATCACCGTCTACAGCGAACAGCCGCAAAGCGTGCGTGATGCCTACGCCAACTATGTGGCGGCGCTGCGTGGGCTGGGCTTTGCTGTCGTGGAAAGCGGCGGCATTCTGAAAGTGGTGCCCGAAGCCGACGCCAAACTGCAGACCGGCACGGTGTCGGTGGGCGAAGTGGCCACCCGCGGCGACCAGGTCATCACGCAGATTTTTCCGCTGCGCTTCGAGAACCCGAACAACCTGGTGGCGGTGCTGCGGCCGTTGATCAGCGCTAACAACACCATCAATGCCAACCCGGGTAGCAACGCGCTGATCATCACCGACTACGCCGGCAACCTGCAGCGCATTGCGAAGATCATCGCCGCGCTCGACATCCCCTCGGGCACCGACATCGAAATCGTGCAGTTGCAGCACGCGGTGGCCGCCGACCTGGCGCCGCTGGTGCAGCGTTTAAGCGAAGCCGGTGGCTCGGCTGCGGTGCCCGGTGCGCCGGCCGGCGGCGCCGGTGGCGCCACCGTGGTGGCCGAGCCGCGCAGCAATTCGCTGATCTTGCGCGCCGCCAACCCGTCACGCCTGGCCGAGCTGCGCACCACCGTGTCGCGCCTGGACCGCCCGAGCACGCTGATGGGCCCGGGGGGCGGCATGTGGGTGGTGTACCTGAAAAATGCCGATGCCGAGCGCCTCGCCACTGTGGTGCGCGCAGCTTTTGGCGCGGTTGGCACCGGGGCTTCGGGTGCCGCAGGCGCCACTGCCGCGCAGCCGGTGCGGCCGGGCCAGCCGCCACAACAGACGCAGGCCGTCAGCCGGCCTGCGGCGGGCCCGGCGCAGCCTTCCACGGGCGGCTTCATCCAGGCCGACCCGGCCACCAATTCACTCATCATCACCGCGCCCGAGCCGCTGTACAAACAGATCCGCACGCTGATCGACCAGCTCGACACGCGCCGTGCGCAGGTCTACATCGAAAGCATGATTGTTGAAGTGTCGCCCTCTGATTCAGCCGACTTCGGCTTTCAGTGGCAGGGTCTGCTGGGTAAAAGCGGCGACAAGTTTGGCCTCGTCACCGGCACCAACTTTTCCGGCAATGGCCGGCCCAGCATCATCGACATCAACACCTCGGCGGCGCGAGGGCAGATCAACGTCGGCGCCGGCCTGAACCTGGGTTTGCTGAGTGTGGTCAACGGTGTCACCTCACTGGCGGCGATAGCCAAGGTGCTGCAGACGCAGAGTGAAACCAACATCATCAGCACGCCGAACCTGATCACGCTGGACAACGAAGAGGCCAAGATCGTGGTTGGCGAAAACGTGCCTTTCATCACCGGGCAGTTCACCAACAGCGGTGGCGGCGCCACCACCAACCCGTTCCAGACCATCGAACGCAAAGACGTCGGCATCACGCTGCGCATCAAGCCGCAGGTGGGCGAAGGCGGCGCGGTGCGCATGACCATCTTCCAGGAACAAAGCAGCGTCAAGGAAACCACCGCCGCCGGCACCACCAATGCCGGGCCGTCGACCACCAAGCGCTCGATCGAAAACACCGTGGTCGTGGATGACGGGGCCATTCTGGTGTTAGGCGGCTTGATTGAAGACCGTTTCGTGACCACCAAAAGCAAGGTGCCCATCCTGGGTGACATTCCCTTCCTTGGCGCGCTGTTCCGCAGCGAAAGCCGCGAGCGCCGGCGCACCAATTTGATGGTGTTTTTGCGCCCGGTGGTGCTGCGCGATGCCGACGCCGCCAGCCGCCTGTCCTTGGACCGTTACGACCAGATCCGCGGCGAACAAAAGATGTCGCAGCCCGAGCCCAGTGTGCTGCTGCCGATCAACGAATCGCCGGTGCTGCCGCCTCTGCGGCCGCCCACCGGCCCTGCGACACCAGCCCCGCTGGGCCCCACGGCAACCGACCCGGCAACCGTGCCGGCAGAGCCGCCGCCCCCCGTCAAGCAGCCCTGAGCTGGCCGCACCGCGAAAGCACCGCCATGGCCCTGCGTCACCCCTTGCCCTACGCCTTCGCGAAGGCGCACAACCTGCTGCTGGAAGACGACGGCGAGCGGCTTTCACTGTGGGCGGCTGAAACCACGGGCGCTTCGGCCTTGTCTGAAGTGATGCGCGTGTTTGCGGTTTCGCGTTGCGAACGTGAAGTGGCCAGCACGCTGGGCCAGCGCATCGCGGTGGCTTACGCGGGCAGTGAAAGCAGCGCCGCCGCCGTCATTGGCGAAGTGGAAAGCGGCGTCGACCTCAGCCGCATGATGCAAGAGCTGCCGGCGGTGGAAGACCTGCTGGAAGCGGCCGACGACGCGCCCATCATCCGCATGCTGAACGCGCTGTTGACCCAAGCGGCCAAAGACGGCGCCAGCGACATCCACATCGAGCCTTATGAACGCAGCAGCAGTGTGCGCTTTCGGGTGGACGGCACGCTGCGCGAAGTGGTGCAGCCGAACAAGGCTTTGCACGCGGCGCTGATCAGCCGCTTGAAGATCATGGCCGAGCTCGACATCAGCGAAAAGCGCCTGCCGCAAGACGGCCGCATCAGCCTGCGCATCGGGGGCCGCGCCATCGATGTGCGCGTCAGCACTTTGCCTTCTTCACACGGTGAACGTGCGGTGCTGCGCCTCTTGGACAAGTCGGAAAGCAAGTTCACGCTGGAAGGACTGGGCATGGACGGCGAGGTGCTGCGCGCCTACGCCAAGCTCATTCAGCAGCCGCACGGCATCGTGCTCGTCACGGGCCCCACCGGCAGCGGCAAAACCACCACGCTGTACGCCAGCCTCACCCGTGTGGACACCGCCACCACCAACGTGCTGACGGTGGAAGACCCGGTGGAATACGAACTGCCCGGCATCGGCCAGACGCAAGTTAACCCCAAAATTGACCTGACGTTCGCCAAAGCCTTGCGTGCGATCCTGCGCCAAGACCCTGACGTCATCATGATCGGTGAGATACGCGACTTTGAAACCGCGCAAATCGCCATCCAGGCCAGCCTGACCGGCCACCTGGTGCTGGCGACAGTGCACACGAATGACGCGGTGAGCAGCGTGACACGCCTCGTGGACATGGGCGTTGAACCGTTTTTGCTGAGCAGCAGCCTGCTGGGTGTGCTGGCGCAGCGGCTGGTGCGGCGTCTGTGCAGCCACTGCAAGCGTTTGGGCGATGACGGGCCTAACGAGCAACCGCTGTGGCACCCGGTGGGCTGCGCCCACTGCAGCCAGACCGGCTACAAAGGCCGCACGGGCGTGTATGAACTGATGGTGGCCACGCCCGACCTGCAGGCCCTGGTGCACAACCGCGCACCCGAACAAGAGCTGGCCGTGGCGGCACGCTTGAGCGGCCTGCGCAGCATGCGCGACGACGGCGAAAGGCTGGTGCGCGAAGGCATCACGTCGCTGGAAGAAGTGGTGCGCGTGACGCGCGACTGAGCACCTCCACCCACCCGCCCGCCCACCCACCCACCCACCCATGCCCGCCTACCGTTTTGAGGCGCTTGACGCCGCTGGCAAAAGCCAGAGCGGCCTGCTGGAAGCCGACACCGCCCGTGCCGCGCGAGCCCAGTTGCGCCAGCGTGAACTGGTGCCGTTGACCATGTTGCCGGTGACGGCCGCCACCACCGACGGCAGTGCGGCGCGTTTCACGCGCCGTGTGTTTTCCAACACCGACCGCGCGGTGTGGACGCGCCAGCTGGCCGGCCTCGTGGGCTCGGGGCTGCCGCTGGAAAGGGCGCTCACGGCATTGGCCGACGAATCAGACAACCAGGCGCAGCGTGAACTGGTGGCGCATCTGAAAAGCGAGGTCAACGCCGGCAGTTCTTTCGGCCGCGCACTTGCTACCGCGCCGCGCGAATTCGACGAGGTCTACCGCGCCGTGGTGGCCGCCGGTGAACAAAGCGGCGCGCTGGGACTCGTGCTGGAAAGGCTGGCCGACGACCTTGAACAACAGCAGGCGTTGCGCACCAAGGTGCTGGGTGCCTTGCTCTACCCCACCATCGTGTCGGTGGTGGCGATGATCATCGTCGTGGTGCTGGTGACCTGGGTCGTGCCGCAGATTGCGACGGTCTTCACATCATCCAAACGCGCCTTGCCGGTGCTCACGGTGGCCATGCTGGCCATCAGCGCTTTTGTGCGCAACTGGGGTTGGGCGGTGGCGTTGCTGGTGGTGGCGGGCGTGGCCACGCTGAGCTTCGCGCGCCGCAGTGAAGCCTTTCGCCAGCGCAGCGACGCCTGGGTGCTGCGCCTGCCGCTGCTGGGCCGGCTGGCACGCGGTTACAACGCGGCGCGTTTTGGCGGCACCCTGGCGCTGCTGGCCGGCGCCGGTGTGCCCATTCTGAAAGCGCTGCAGGCCGCCGCCGAAACTTTAGGCAACCGCGCCATGCGCGCCGACGCGCTGGACGCGCTGGTGCAGGTGCGTGAAGGTGCGCCGTTAGCATCCGCACTCGCAGGAAAAAAGAGGTTCCCCGGCCTGCTGGCGATGTTTGCCCGCCTGGGTGAACAAACCGGCCAGCTGCCGCAGATGCTGAACCGCGCCTCTACGCAGCTGTCGGCCGAAGTGCAGCGCCGCGCGATGGCGGCTGCCACCATCATGGAGCCGCTGCTCATTGTCGGCATGGGCCTCATCGTGGTGCTCATCATGCTGGCGGTGTTGATGCCGATCATTCAGTTGAATACCTGGGTGAAGTGATGATTTTCGCGGCGCTGCTCAGCCGCCTTGCCAGTTGGTCCCTGTGCATTGCACAGCTACGGTACCCGTTAGCGAGAATGAGCTCAGCCGGTTAACGCCGTACGCAGTGGAGTTTCGATACGACGACGAGGCGCCTGTGTTGCTGGCGGGTGTCGAGGCCAAAGCCATTGTCGAATCGCTGCTGGCCTGGGTCGAATTTCATTCAAGTTAAATGGGGTCCGCCGCG
>JAYUPP010000513.1:0-6303 GCA_043760045.1 Betaproteobacteria bacterium | reverse complement strand
TTTCCAAAGCGACATCAATACAGGTTGATGTGGCGCCCGACAACCGGAAACAAACATGACCGATATGCGCCGCACGATGTTGTGGGTGGTTTTTACGATGTCCCTGGTTTTGCTGTGGGACGCGTGGAACAAACACACCGGGCAACCGTCTATTTTTGGCGGCTCGAACAAACCGGCCGTCTCGGCCGGGCCCAGCCCGGCCGCGCTGCCGGCGCCTGGCAGCGCAGGCGTTCCCGCTGCGTCAGCGGTGCCGGTGGCTGGCGTTCCAGCCGGGGTTCCAGCTGCGGCCGGTGCCGCGCCAGCAGCACCCAGCGCCGTGCCCAGCAGCGCGGCGGCCGCCAGTGAACAAATTACCCTGACCACCGATGTCGTTAAAGCCACTTTTGACAGCCTGGGCGGGTCGCTGGTGCGCCTGGAACTGTTGGCCCACCGCGACATGGCCGACCCGAAACAGAACCTGGTGTTGTTTGATCAAAGCCCGAAGCGCCTGTACGTGGCGCAGAGCGGCTTGATCACCGGGGTGGCCGGTGTCGTATTGCCCAACCACCTGACACCGATGACTGCCGCCAAAGGTGAGCGCACACTCGCTGCAGGCGACAAGGAAATCAACCTCAGCTTTGAAGCCGTGACGGCCGACGGCCACCGGCTTGTGAAAACCTACACGCTGCAGCGCGGCGCCTACACCGTGGCGGTTAAACACGCCTTCAGCAACCAGGGCACAGCCCCGGTGGCGGCGCAGGTTTATTTGCAGCTGGCGCGTGATGGCAACCCACCGGCGGGCGAGTCGAGCTTTTATTTCACCTTCACCGGCCCGGCGGTTTACACCGAAGCCAAGAAGTTCCAGAAGGTGGAATTCAAAGACATTGCCAAAGGCGGCGCCAGCCATGAAAAAGCCGGCGACAGCGGTTGGGTGGCGATGGTGCAGCACTATTTCGCCTCGGCCTGGCTGGTGCCGAAGCCCGGCGCGCGCGAATTCCGCACCACGAAAGTTGCTGAAAACCACTACACGGTGGCGCTGGTGATGCCGCTGGGGGACGTGGCGCCGGGCGGCACTCAGGTGCATGAAGCCACGCTGTTTGCCGGCCCGCAGGAAGAAAACAATCTGGCCGAACTGGCGCCCGGCCTGGAACTGGTGAAGGACTACGGCTGGCTCACGGTGCTGAGCAAACCGCTGTTCTGGTTGCTGGACAAACTGAACAATGTGCTGGGCAATTGGGGCTGGGCCATCGTGGCGCTGGTGGTGCTGCTGAAGATCGCCTTTTATTGGCTGAACGCCAGCGCCTACCGCAGCATGGGCAAGATGAAAGCGCTGGCGCCCAAGGTGGAAGAGCTGAAGGGCCGCTACAAAGACAAACCGCAAGAGATGCAGCAGGCCATGATGCGCATCTACAAAGAAGAGAAGGTCAACCCGCTGGGCGGTTGCCTGCCCATCTTTGTGCAGATGCCGTTTTTCATTGCTTTGTATTGGGTGTTGCTGTCCAGCGTGGAGATGCGCGGCGCGCCGTGGATCGGCTGGATCACCGACCTGGCGCAGCCCGACAGCCTGTTTGGCGTCATCCCCGGCCTGAACATGCCCGTCGGCCCGCTGCCCATATTGATGACGGCGTCATCGCTGTTCCAGGTCTGGCTGAACCCGGCGCCGGCCGACCCCATGCAGGCCAAGATGATGTGGATGATGCCGCTCATCTTCGGCATCATGTTTTTCTTCTTTCCTTCGGGTCTGGTGCTGTATTGGCTGACGAACAACATCCTGTCCATCGCACAGCAGTGGTTCATCAACAAGCAGCTGGGCGTGCTGGGCAAGTAGCCGGGTGCGGTAAATAAAAGCAACAGTGCCCCTGCGCGTGAACAGCGCACACCGGCGGTGGGCCCAGCCGGTTCGGGGGGGTTGTGAAGCCCGGCCGTTGCGCAGACGATGCAGACCTGCGGGCGACCCGGCTTCAAAACAGCCGGCTCAGGAGGCCGGAGTACATGTCCCGAACGTGCCGTGTACCGCTCCACCCGCGCCACACACCAGCCCACAACATGGGCGAGCGCAAGTTGTTGGGCCACAGCCGGCGGCTGCCAGCCGCCACCGGCGCAGCCCGCTGACCACCGCGCCGCCATGCCGAAGCCAGCCCCGCCTGGCGTGAAAGAGCAAGCCATCGTCGCCATCGCCAGCGCCCCAGGGCGTGGTGCGGTGGGCATCGTGCGGGCATCCGGGCCCGACTTGTCTGCCCTGATCATGGCGCTGTGTGGCCGCGCGCTGCAGCCGCGTGTGGCCACGCTGCTGCCCTTTTTGGGTGAACACGGCGAAACGCTCGACCGTGGCCTGGCGCTGCATTTCCCCGCGCCGCACAGCTTTACCGGCGAAGACGTGCTGGAACTGCAGGCCCACGGCGGCCCGGTGTTGCTGCAGCTGCTGCTGGCTCGCTGCCTGCAGGCGCAACCCGGGTTGCGGCTGGCCGCGCCCGGTGAATTCACGCAGCGCGCTTTTCTGAACGACAAACTTGACCTGGCGCAAGCCGAAGCGGTGGCCGACCTCATCGACGCCAGCACCGAAGCGGCCGCGCGTTCAGCCGCACGTTCGCTCAGCGGCGAGTTTTCTCAGCAGGTGGGTGAACTGGCCGCGCGCATGGTGCAGCTGCGCATGCTGGTGGAAGCCACGCTGGACTTTCCTGAAGAAGAAATCGACTTCCTTGAAAAAGCTGGCGCGCGTGCGCAGTTGAACGGCATCGAACACAGTGTGCAGAAGGCACTGTCGCGCGCGCGCCAAGGCGCTTTGCTGCGCGAGGGCCTGCAGGTGGTGATAGCCGGCCAGCCCAATGTCGGCAAAAGCAGTTTGCTGAATGCGCTGGCCGGTGCCGAACTGGCCATCGTGACGCCGATTGCCGGCACCACACGCGACCGCGTCAGCCAGACCATCCAGATCGAAGGCGTGCCGCTGCATGTGGTGGACACCGCCGGCATCCGCCACGACGAGCAGCAGGCCGACGCGGTGGAACGCATCGGCATGCAACGCAGCTGGCAGGCCATAGCCCAGGCCGATGCGGTGCTGTTTTTGCACGACCTGGCGCGCCAGGGGCAGGCGGACTATGACGCCGCTGAAGCACACATAACAAACCAGTTGGCCGCAGCCGTGGGCGCCGGTGTGCCGGTGCTGCAGGTCTACAACAAGGCCGATTTGGTGCTGCAGCCAGAGCCGGCCCTGGCCACGGAGACGGCCACAGGCGGCGGGGCATCGGCCGACGGGGGCCTTCGCTTGTCAGCACAAACCGGCCAGGGGCTGCAAGCTTTGCGGCAAGCATTGCTGCAGGCCGTGGGCTGGCAGGCGGCACCCGAAGGTCTGTTCACGGCCCGTGCGCGCCATGTGCAAGCGCTGCGCGAAACGCTGTTGCATGTGCAAGCCGCGCAGGCGCACGCGGCACAAAACGACGCGGCGCTGGACCTGCTGGCCGAAGAGCTGCGGCTGGCGCACAGCAGCCTGTGCAGCATCACCGGTGCATTCTGCAACGAAGACTTGCTGGGTGAAATTTTCAGCCGCTTTTGTATCGGCAAGTAGGCGTGCGTCTGCAGCAGCTTGCCGGCTCAAGGCAGCAGCAACCGTGCCATCACCACGGGCGCACCCGCCGCATCGGCCTGCATCACCAGGCCTTCGCCTGACGCGCTGTTGCTCTGCACCAGGTCAGACAGCACAAACATGTGGCTCACCCAGGCTTCGAAACGGCCGGGCTGTTTTTTGGCCTTGACCAGTGCCGCACGCAGCGCCTGCAGGCTTTCGCGGTTGGTGCCCTCGGTGGCGCCGCGCGGCGAGCCCAGCGCGGACCAAGGCGTGGCGTTGTTGAAAGCCAGTGTGGCGGTGTCGATGCAGCGGCACCAGGGGCTGCTGCGCACCGCTGCAGGCACCAGGCGCCGCTCTCGAAACCAGGCACCGATGCGACGTGCTTGCTCGCGGCCTTCGTCGCTGAGATTGCGCTGCGTGCTGCAGTCGCCGAGCCGGAAGTTCGGCGGGTCGAAAGTGCCAGGCGCCAGCGCGTGCCTGAAGGCGAGGACACAGCCGCCGGTGCGCAGCAACTGCACCACCGCTTCGGGGCTGTCGGCAGCACGGGCAGGCAGCGGGCACAGCCACGGAGTGGACGCCGCTGCAGCAGCGCCGTGCAACAAGGTTCGGCGGTAGATCATCGGGCGCTCACTCCTTGTGCAGGATTTTCACGATCGGCGGAGATGCTGCACATCATGAATGTTAGGTTTGTGGCCTGCCGCTGTCATCACCCGCACGACAGCACCGCAGAACAACAGAACGGCAACGCCGCAGGGTGGTAGAGCCGTAGAGCCGCAGAGCCGCAGAGCCGCAGAGCCACACCACTTGCTTAACCGCGCAGCAGTTTTTCTTCCGCCAGCGCCAGCGGTTCCGGCAGGCCCGACAGCACCAGTGTGTCACCGCCTTTCAACCGATGCTGGGGTGTGGGCACCAGCACCGCGCCGCTGCTGCGCCGGATCGACACCACGCTCACGCCCACCGCGTGCAGTGCCAGGCTGTCCAGCATCTGGCCGGCACAGGCCGTGGCCTCGGGCAGCGTCACGCTTTGCAGCCGCGCTTGCTGCAGTTCGCCTGCGGTGTCGTCGTCGGCACCGTGGAAGTAGCCGCGCAGCAGGCTGTAGCGGGCGTCGCGGGCGTCGCGCGTGATGCGGATGACACGCTGCATCGGCACGCCCACCAGCGCCAGCGCATGGCCGGCCAGCATCAGGCTGCCTTCGATGGCTTCGGGCACCACTTCGGTGGCGCCAGCGGCGCGCAGGCGTTCGAAGTCGCTGTCGTCGATGGTGCGCACCACCACCGGCACCTTGGGCGCGTGTGCTTGCACCAGGCGCAGGATCTTCAGCGCCGACGGCGTGTCGTGATAAGTGATGACGACGGCTGCGGCGCGCGCCAGCCCGGCGGCCATCAGGCTTTGCAGGCGTGCGGCGTCGCCAAACACCACGCTCTGGCCGGCGGCGGCAGCCTGGCGCACCCGGTCGGGGTCGAGGTCGAGTGCCATGTACGCGATTTTTTCAGGCTGCAGCAAGCGCGCCAGGTTTTGCCCGCTGCGGCCATAACCGCAGATGATGACGTGGCGCTCGGTGCTGATGCTGCGTTTGGCAATCGAGGTCAGCGCCACCGATTGCATCAGCCAGTCGCTGGCCGACAGTTTGTTGACGATGACGTTGCTGTACAAAATCAAAAACGGCGTGGCCAGCATGCTCAGCACCATGCTGGCCAGCACCGGGCTCATCCACTGCGGCGCCACGATGCCTTGCTCTGAACCCAAGGTCAGCAACACGAAGCCGAATTCACCGGCTTGCGCCAGATAAAGCCCGGTGCGCAAAGCCACCCCCGGCGCGGCGCGAAACAGCCTTGCCAAGGCGGCCACCAGCGCAAACTTCAGCAGCACGGGGCCGCTGGTCAGCAGCAGCACCAGCGGCCACTGGTCAATTACCGGGCGCCAGTCGAGCTTCATGCCGATGGTGATGAAAAACAGGCCCAGCAGCATGTCGTGGAAAGGCCGGATGTCGGTTTCCACCTGGTGTTTGTATTCGGTCTCGGCCACCAGCATGCCCGCCACAAAAGCACCCAGCGCCAGGCTCAGGCCGGCGTGCTCGGTCAGGTAGGCCAGGCCCAGCGTGACGAGCAGCAGGTTCAGCATAAAGAGCTCTTCGCTCTTGCGTCGGGCGACCAAGGTCAACCACCAGCGCATCGCACGCTGGCCACCGACCAGCAAAACGGTGAGCAACGCGGTCGCCTTCAACGCCGCCCAGGCCATGGCGCGGATGAGTTCTTCACCGCTGGAGCCCAGCGCCGGTATCAACACCAAGAGGGGCACCACGGCCAGGTCCTGAAACAGCAGCACACCCATCACGCGCTTGCCGTGTTCACTCTCCAGCTCCAGCCGCTCGGCCATCAGCTTGACGACGATGGCGGTGCTGCTCATGGCCATCGCGCCGCCCAGCACCACCGCACCCTGCCACGACATCTGCCAGGCGCTGCCGAAGAGCCAGGCATAACTGCCCACCAGTATGAAGTGGCCGAGCAGGGTGCCCAGCATCGTCAGCAGCACCTGGCTGAAACCGAGGCCAAACACCAGCGTGCGCATGCTGCGCAACTTGGGCAGGTTGAATTCGAGCCCGATGACAAACATCAGGAACACAACGCCGAACTCGGCCAGATACTTGACGCCGGCGGTGTCCTTGGCCAGCGCCAGCGCGTTGGGGCCGATGAGCACACCCACCACCAGGTAACCCAGCATCGGCGGCAGCTTCAGTGACCGGCACACCACCACGCCGAGC
>JAYUPP010000512.1:0-6305 GCA_043760045.1 Betaproteobacteria bacterium | reverse complement strand
CCGCCGCCAGTAGCGGCCCAGGCTGCGGCCAGCGTGGCAATGCCAGCGGCCCGCGCCCCGGTGACTGCGGCCATGCCCGCGCCGGCCGCGAGCCCGATGCCGAAGCCCGAACCCGCCAAGGCTGAGGCGGCCAGACCGGCACCCGAATCCACTGCTGCCACGACGGGCCGCTTCGTGGTGCAGGTTGGCGCCTACAACGACGCCGAGCGCCTGCGCGCGGCGCGCCAGAAAGTGGAAAAGCTGGGCTACAAGACCTATACGCAAGAGGTGGACTCGCCCACCGGCAAGCGAACCCGCGTGCGCGTGGGGCCCTTCGGCAGCCGCGAGGAGGCCGACGCGGTGGCCACCAAGGTCAAGGCCAGCGGCATGCAGGCCAACATCCTGGCGCTGTGATTCCTGCACTGTCGTGGCTGGACTGGACGCTGCTGGCGGTATTGACCTTGTCGGTGGCCGTCGGCCTGGTGCGTGGCTTTGTCTTTGAATGCCTGTCGCTGGCGGGTTGGGTGGCAGCCTGGTTTGCGGCGCAGTGGGGCGCGCCAGTCCTGGCGCCCTACCTGCCTCAGCTGTCGATCGGCAGCACGGGGTCGGCGCTGAAGCAGGGGCTCGCATTCGTGCTGGTTTTCGTGGCCGCACTGATCGCCTGGAGCCTGCTGGCGCGGCTGATCCGCATGCTCATCCACGCCACGCCGCTGTCGCTGCCGGACCGCCTGCTGGGCGCTGGCTTTGGCCTGTTGCGCGGCGCGGTGCTGTTGCTGGTGGTGGCGACGGTTGTCGCATTCACCCCGGCCTCACAATCGCAGGGCTGGCGCACGTCGCACGGCGCTCGCTGGCTGGGCGCGGCGCTGGTCGGTTTGAAGCCCCTACTGCACTTTTTGCCTGCATCGGCAGCGCGCCTGTCGCGCCTTTGATGCGGCATCCACCCGGAAGAGAACCCCTCATGTGCGGCATCGTCGGCGCGATTTCCACCACGCCCGTCAACCAGTTGATCTACGACGCGCTGCTGCTGCTGCAGCACCGCGGCCAGGACGCCGCCGGCATCGTCACCATGCAGGGCACCAAGTGCTTCATGCACAAGGCGCGCGGCATGGTGCGCGACGTGTTTCGCACCCGCAACATGCGTTCCTTACCCGGCCAGGTGGGCCTGGGGCAAGTGCGTTACCCGACGGCGGGCAATGCCTACAGCGAAGAAGAAGCGCAGCCGTTTTATGTCAACGCGCCTTACGGCATCGTGCTCGTGCACAACGGCAACCTCACCAACGCACAGGCGTTGAAAGCCGAGCTGTTTGACATCGACCGCCGTCACATCAACACCGAAAGCGACACCGAGGTTTTGATCAATGTGCTGGCGCACGAACTGGAACAGGTGGCGCGCGACTTGCCCCTGACGCCCGAGCATGTGTTCAAGGCCGTGGCGGCCGTGCACAAGCGCGTGCGCGGCTCTTACGCCGTCATCGCGCTGATTGCCGGGCAGGGCCTGCTGGCCTTCCGCGACCCTTACGGCATACGCCCCTTGTGTTTTGGCCGCAGTGTCAACAGCACCGATAACGCCGGCGGCGACAACCAGGTGATGGTGGCCAGCGAATCGGTGGCGCTGGAAGGCACGGGCCACAAGCTGGTGCGCGATGTGGCGCCGGGCGAAGCGCTGTTCATCGACAACCAGGGCCGTCTGCACACGCATCAATGCGCTGAACAGCCGTCGCTGAACCCCTGCATGTTTGAGTATGTGTACCTGGCCCGGCCCGACTCGGTGATGGACGGTGTGTCGGTCTACCACGCGCGCCTGAACCTGGGTGAAACGCTGGCGCAGCGTGTCATCTCCACGCTGCCGCCTAACGAGATAGATGTGGTGATCCCGATTCCCGAAAGCAGCCGCCCCAGCGCCATGCAGCTGGCGCACCGGCTCGGCAAGCCCTACCGTGAAGGCTTCGTTAAAAACCGCTATGTGGGCCGCACTTTCATCATGCCCGGGCAAGGGGTGCGCAAAAAAAGCGTGCGCCAGAAGCTGAATGCCATCGGCATGGAATTCAAAGGCCGCAACGTGCTGCTGGTGGACGACAGCATCGTGCGCGGCACCACCAGCAAAGAAATTGTGCAGATGGCACGTGAGGCCGGTGCGCGCAAGGTGTACATGGCCTCTGCCGCACCACCTGTGCGTTATCCCAATGTGTACGGCATCGACATGCCCACCAAAGAAGAGCTGGTGGCGCACAACCGCAGCATCGAAGAAGTGCGCGTCTTCATCGGCGCCGACCAGTTGATTTACCAGGACGTGGACGCCATGAAACGTGTGGTGCATGCGCTCAACCCCGCCATCAACGGTTTTGAAGCCAGCTGCTTTGACGGCCACTACATCACCGGCGCCTTCACCGATGCCGACGTGGCCGCGCTGCAGGGGCGGCGCAATATCGGCAACAACGGCGCAGCTGAAGAAGAAGACGATGGCCTGCGCACCCGGCTGGCACTGCAAAGTGCAAAGGAAACCACGTGATCCCCAAGCTGGACCTGCCTGCTGATGCGCGGCTGGCCACCCTGGCCGTGCGCCAGGGCCTGCCGCCATCGCCTTTTGGTGAAAATTCAGAAGCGCTGTTTCTCAGCAGCTGCTTTGTGCACCCCGACGCCGCCACCGCCGCGCGCCGCTTTGCAAATGAAGAAGAGGCTTTTGTCTACAGCCGCTTTTCCAACCCCAACGTCACCATCATGGAACGCCGCCTGGCGGCACTGGAAGGCACCACAGGCTGCATCGGCACCAGCAGCGGCATGGGCGCCATCCTGCTGATATTCATGGGCCTGCTGAAGGCCGGCGACCATGTGGTGTGCTCACAAAGTGTGTTTGGCGCCACCATCAAATTGCTGCAAGGTGAGTTTGGCAAGTTCGGTGTCGAGTCCAGCTTCGTCAGCCAGACCGATGTGGCACAGTGGCGCGCTGCGATGCGGCCCAGCACCAAACTGCTGTTTGCAGAAACACCCACCAACCCGATGACCGAGGTGTGCGACATCCGCGCGCTGGCCGACATCGCGCACAACGCGGGCGCCTTGCTGGCGGTAGACAACTGCATGTGCTCACCAGCGTTGCAGCAACCGGTGAAGTTCGGTGCCGACATCGTGATGCATTCCGGCACCAAGTTTTTGGACGGCCAAGGCCGTGTCATTGCCGGTGCCTTGTGCGCCGATGAAAAGATGATTGAGAGCAAATTTGTGCCCGTGATGCGCAGCGCCGGCATGAGCCTGTCGCCCTTCAATGCCTGGGTGGTGGCCAAAGGCATGGAAACGCTGGCGGTGCGCGTGCGTGCACAAAGCGAAAGCACGCTGCAGCTGGCGCGCTGGCTGGAAGCCCACCCTGCCGTGGCCCGCGTCTATTACCCCGGACTGCCTTCGCACCCGCAGCATGCGCTGGCGATGCAGCAACAAAACGGCAGCGGCGGCGCCGTGCTGTCATTTGACGTGGCGGGCGGGCGCGAGGCGGAAGACGTGCGCGCGCGCGCTTTCTCCGTCATAGACGCCACGCGGGTTTGCAGCATTGCGGCCAACTTCGGCGACGTGCGCAGCATCATCACCCACCCGGCCACCACCACACACGGGCGCTTGACCGAGGCGCAGCGGCTGACGGCCGGCATCAGCCAACGCATGATTCGCCTGGGTGTAGGCCTGGAGGATGTGAACGACATCCAGGCCGACCTGGCGCGTGGCCTGGACGCACTGGCAGCATGAATTCCGCTTCAACTGCACCCGCACCCGCAACCGCAACTGCGACCGCAACCGCAACCGCAACCGCAACTGCTGGCGGCACCACGGTGCGCACGCGCATCGCGCCTTCACCCACCGGTTTCCTGCATCTGGGCACGGCACGCACGGCGCTGTATTCCTGGGCTTACGCGCGCCATTTCGGCGGCCAGTTTGTGCTGCGCATCGAAGACACGGATGTGGCCCGTTCAACGCAGGATTCGGTGACGCAGATCCTGCAGTCGATGCAGTGGCTGGGACTGGATTGCGACGAAGGCCCCATCTACCAGATGCAGCGCCTGCAGCGTTATCACGCGGTGGCCGAGCAGATGATTGCCGCCGGCACGGCTTACCGCTGCTACTGCACACCGGCCGAGCTGGACGCCATGCGCGAAGCGCAGCGTGCGCGCGGCGAAAAAACCCACTACGACGGCCGCTGGCGCCCGGCGCCCGGCAAGACGCTGCCCGTGCCGCCGGCTAACGTCAAACCGGTGGTGCGTTTTGCCAACCCCACGGCCGGCACCGTGCAGTGGAACGACCTCGTCAAAGGCGCCATCAGCATCGGCAACGCCGAGATCGACGACCTCATCATCCTGCGCCCGCCGGCCGATGACGCACCTGCGGGCACGCCGGCAGACGGCAACCCGGCCGGCACCCTGGGTGTGCCCACCTACAACTTTGCCGTGGTGGTGGACGACTGGGACATGGCCATCACGCATGTGTTCCGGGGTGATGAACACATCAACAACACGCCGTGGCAGATCAACATCTTCAACGCGCTGGGTGCACCGTTGCCGCAGTTTGGCCATTGCCCCATCATCCTGGGCGACGACGGCCAGAAGCTCAGCAAACGCCGTGGCGCGGTCAGCGTCACCGCTTATGAAGTTGCGGGCTACTTGCCCGAGGCGATGCTGAATTACCTGGCGCGCCTGGGCTGGAGCCACGGCGACGAAGAACTTTTCAGCCGCGAACAGATGGTGCACTGGTTTGACGGCAGCCATTTGTCCAAGAGCCCGGCGCAGTGGGACCCGGCCAAGCTGGCCTGGGTGAATGCGCACTACATCAAGCTGGCCGCCGACGAGCGGCTGGCGCAGCTGGTGCAGCGCCAATTGGCCCTGCGCTTTGTGGCAGCCGCCGACCTCGCCTTGCTGGCGCGCGGCGCCGCGCTGTTCAAGGACCGCTGCGCCACGGTGGTGGAACTGGCCGACTGGCTGCAGATGTTGTTGGTGCCGGTGCAGCCCAACGCCGACGACGTGGCCACGTACATTGCCGACGCCGTCAAACCCGCACTGCGTGCTTTGCGTGACCTGTTCAGCAGCGTGGAATGGACCAAACCGGCACTGGCTGCAGCGCTGAAACAAACCCTGGCTGCGCACCAGTTGAAGATGCAGCAGTTGGCGCCGGCGCTGCGTGTACTGGTGTGCGGGCGTGCACAAACACCGTCTATCGACGCCGTGCTGGAGCTGTTCACACGCGAACAAGTGCTGCAGCGGTTGCAGCACGTTTAACAGATGGTTTATACTTTTGGGCTTGCTTGACCAGTGCCAACTGATTTAAGTTGGTGGAAATTTTTTAAGGGGTTTTTTGGGGTTTTTTTTGGGGTTTTTTGGGGGTATAGCTCAGCTGGGAGAGCGCTTGCATGGCATGCAAGAGGTCAGCGGTTCGATCCCGCTTACCTCCACCATTCTTGGCGCTGGTCGTTGCAAGTCGGTTTTTAGTAGATTTTTGAGTTTGAGTTTTTGCGAGGTTGCGGGAACAGCAGCCCATCGTATTTGTCCCCTTCGTCTAGAGGCCTAGGACACCACCCTTTCACGGTGATTACAGGGGTTCGAATCCCCTAGGGGACGCCAAACAAGCCCGGTCGGGTTCGTGGGCAGTCAGGCAAGTCAGTGGCACTTGTTGCGTGCCGGTTGAGGTTGCAGACAGCAGCTTCGCCAGCGCCAGAAGCCGCATGGAGTGGTAGTTCAGTTGGTTAGAATACCGGCCTGTCACGCCGGGGGTCGCGGGTTCGAGTCCCGTCCACTCCGCCAACCATCAAGCAAACACGGGCCTTCGCGGCCCGTGTTTCGTTTCTATCCACCAATAGATATCCAAACGGAGTTGCTTGGTGGACCATTCCACGAGGCGTCCCGTGATTTCTGTGCGGGCCATTGGTCGAGGCTGGCTCGGTGTCGGCGCCGATTAAGTTCTGAGCCACCGCGTCGATCCAATATTGAGCCAGGGGTGGAAGCCGACTTTGAGACGGTCGGCCGTGGATAAGAGTAGGTCTTCGTCTGGTTCGTTGACCTCCTCGATGCTGCAAGCGCGGCAGTGAGAAGCGACCTACAGCTACATGGCTTTGCGCTGCATGGCGCATGCGCGGAGCGGTGCGCTCGCAACGCATAGGGCGCCGACGATCGATTGTGTTTGTGCGCCCATTGTACTAACATTGCTCTCAATTCCAGAAGGAGATGTTCATGACAACCGCCACCCGTACCGCCCGCCTTGGCCTGCGCACCACGCCTGCCCAGGAGGCGGTGCTGCGGCGCGCCGCTGAGGTGTCGCACAAGTCCATGACCGAGTTCATCCTCGACAGTGCTTGTCAG
>JAYUPP010000511.1:0-2537 GCA_043760045.1 Betaproteobacteria bacterium | reverse complement strand
GTGCCGACGAGATGCGAGCCACCCGCGGCGACTTCACCACCCCCGGCACCGACAGCCCCTACCGCGGCCGTTCGGTGGCCGACAACCTGGCCCGCTTTGGCCAGATGAAAAACGGCGACCTGCCCGACGGCGCGGCGGTGCTGCGCGCCAAGATCGACATGGCGTCACCCAACATCAACCTGCGCGACCCCACGCTGTACCGCATCAAGCGCGCCACCCACCACAACACCGGCGACACCTGGTGCATCTACCCGATGTACGCCTACGCGCACCCCATCGAAGACGCGCTGGAAAACATCACCCACAGCATCTGCACGCTGGAATTCGAAGACCAGCGCCCCTGGTACGACTGGCTGCTGGAAAAGCTGGCACACATGGGCCTGCTGGTGCGCCCCTTGCCACGCCAGTATGAGTTCGGTCGCTTGAACCTGAGCTATGTGGTGACCAGCAAACGCAAGCTGCGCGCGCTGGTCGATGAAGGCATCGTCAGCGGCTGGGACGACCCGCGTTTGCCCACCCTGTTTGGCATGCGCCGTCGCGGCTACACCGCCGCCAGCGTTCGCGCCATGGCCGACGGCACGGGCGCCAGCAAAAGCAACATCTGGCTCGACTATGCGGTGCTCGACCAATGCCTGCGCGCCGACCTGGAAGACCAGGCCCCACGCGCGATGGCGGTGCTGGACCCGGTGCCGCTGGTGCTGAGCAACTGGGCTGAGGTGTTTGGCAGCGCCTCGCATGTCGAACCCTGTCAAGCACCGGCCCACCCGCAGCGGCCCGATCTGGGCCTGCGCCGGTTTGGCCTGAGCCAACAGGTCTGGATCGAACGCGACGACTTTGCGCAAACGCCACCGAAGGGCTTTTTCAGACTCTTCCCCGGCAACAAGGTGCGCTTGAAGTACGGCATGGTGGTGGAATGCACCGGCTGCGAAACCGATGCCGCTGGCGCGGTGACCCGCGTGCTGGCCCGCGTGGTGCCCGACACCAAGAGCGGCACGCCCGGGGCCGATGCGGTGAAGGTCAAAGGCACCATCACCTGGGTGGGCGCGCACGACGCTTTGCCGGCCACCGTGGTGCTGTACGACCGCTTGTTCACCGAAGCCCAGCCCGACGCTGGCGGACGCGATTTTCGTGACGTGCTCAACCCGCGCAGCAAGCAGGTGATCACGGCCTACCTGGAGCCGGGCCTGGCTGGCCGCCCAGCCGAGCAGCGCTTTCAGTTCGAGCGCCACGGCTACTTCATCACCGACCGCAAGGACCACCGCCCCGAGCTGCCGGTGTTCAACCGCATCACCACGCTCAAGGACAGCTGGTCGTCCTGAACGCCGGGTCAGCGCCGGTGTTTGGCCTGGCTGCTCGGCTCACCCCCTTCAACTTCAACCCTGCACCGTTGCCATGAACCCTGCCCGCCCCACCTTGCTTGCTTTGCTGTTCAGCGCGCTGACCCTGCCCGCACTGGCGCAGACCGACCCCTTGGCCGCTGCCGCTGCCGAGCCTGGCGCGGTCGTCACCCCTTCGGGCCTGGTCTACCGAGTCGTCAAAGAAGGTACGGGCGCGTCACCCGCCGCCACCGACACCGTGAAGGTGCACTACCGCGGCACCTTTCCCGATGGCCGCGAGTTCGACAGTTCCTTCAAGCGCAACCAGCCGGCCAGCTTTCCGCTGAACCGCGTCATCAAGTGCTGGACCGAAGGACTGCAGCGCATGAAGGTGGGCGGCAAGGCCCGGCTGACCTGTCCGGCCGCCATCGCCTACGGTGACAGGGGCGCCGGCGGCGGCGAGATTCCACCCGGTGCCGTGCTTCGGTTTGAAGTGGACCTGCTGGCGATCAACCCCTGATGCGCTGAGCTGAGCGAACGCACGGCTGCCCCAGGGCGCCGTGAAAAGCCAGGTGGCGCACCTGGCAGACTGGCACAGGGCACAGGGCACAGGACACCGGGCCCCTGTCGTGTCAGACTTTTGAACGCAGCTTCTTGAACAGCGTCACCGCGGCCAACACCACCGCTCCAGCTGCCACGCCAACCAAGCCGTCGGCCAAGGTGGGCAGCAACCACTGCGCCACGCCACCCCAACCTGCAACTGCCTGTTCGATGGCGTGGTCCAGCTGGGGCACACCGTGCACCAAGATTCCACCGCCGACCAGAAACATCGCGGCCGTGCCCGCCACCGACAGCGCCTTCATCAGCCACGGTGCCAGCCGCAAGATGCCGCGCCCCAGCGCCCGTGACACGGAGCTGGTCCGCTGGTTCAGCCAAAGCCCCAGGTCGTCGAGCTTGACGATGCCAGCCACAAAGCCATAAACGCCAACGGTCATCAGCACCGCCATGCCCACCAGCACGGCCACCTGGATGGGCAAACTCGCCTGCGCCACGGTGCCCAGCGTGATGGCGATGATTTCAGCCGACAAGATGAAATCGGTGCGGATGGCGCCCTTGATCTTGTCGCGCTCCAGCGCTACCAGGTCCACTGCCGGGTCGGCCAAGGCCGCCGTCAGATGCTCATGCGCCGCTGCGTCGTCGGCCGCGCTGTGCAGCATCTTG
>JAYUPP010000510.1:0-6309 GCA_043760045.1 Betaproteobacteria bacterium | reverse complement strand
GTGAAGTGGCGCGGCTTTACGCCACGTCCAAGGCGTCGATGATTCTGTGGGGCATGGGCATATCGCAGCACGTGCACGGCACCGACAACGCGCGCTGCCTGATTGCGCTGTCGTTGATGACGGGCCAGATCGGCCGCCCCGGCACCGGCTTGCACCCGCTGCGCGGCCAGAACAATGTGCAGGGTGCGTCTGACGCGGGTTTGATCCCGATGATGTTCCCCGACTACCAACACGTCAGCAGCGCAGCCGCGCGCAACCGTTTCGAAGCGGCCTGGAAGCTGCCTGCCGGCACGCTGGACGCCGAGCCCGGCCTGACCGTGGTGGAAGTGATGCATGCCATCAAAAAGGGCGTCATCAAAGGCATGTTTGTGCAGGGCGAAAACCCGGCCATGAGCGACCCCGATGCCAACCATGCCCGTGAAGCCTTGGCGGCGCTGGACCACCTGGTGGTGCAGGACATCTTCCTGACCGAAACGGCCTACTTCGCCGATGTCATCTTGCCTGCGAGTTCGTTCGTAGAAAAAACAGGCACCTTCACCAACACCGACCGTTTGGTGCAGATGGGCCGCCAGGCCATCGACCCACCGGGCCAGGCGCGGCAAGACCTGTGGATCCTGCAGCAGCTGGCGCAGCGGCTGGGCCTGCAGTGGAACTACGGCCATGTGTCTGAAGTGTTCGACGAGATGCGCCACACCATGCCCAACATCGCCGGCATCACCTGGAGTCGTTTGGAAAAAGAAGGCGCCGTCACCTACCCCTGCGTGAACGAAGGTGATGCCGGTGACTCTGTGGTCTTCACCGACAGTTTTCCGCGTGAAGGCGGCAAGGCGCGGTTTGTGCCGGCCGACATCATTCCGGCTGCCGAACGGCCGGACGCCGAATATCCGATGGTGCTCATCACCGGCCGCCAGCTTGAACACTGGCACACCGGCAGCATGACGCGCCGCGCTGCCGTGCTGGACGCGCTGGAGCCCGACCCCACGGTGCTGGTGCACCCGCTCGATTTGGCGGCGCTGGGCAGCACGCCCGGCGGTGTGGTGACGCTGCAGTCGCGCCGGGGCGAGGTCAGCCTGTACGCGCGTGCCGACGACGGCACACCGCGCGGTGCGGTGTTTGTGCCCTTCTGTTACTACGAAGCGGCCATCAACCGGCTCACAAATGCCGCACTCGACCCGTTTGCCAAGATACCGGAATTCAAATACTGCGCGGTGCGCCTGCTGCCGGGTGGTGACGCGCCGGTGCAGGGCAGCTACGGCGGTGGGCAATTGCTGGCAACCACTACAAACCCTTGACGGCGGCCGTTGCCGCCTTCAGCAGCGCGCCCTTCACCGGGGCCTTGGGGCAGTGACCTGCCTTGGCGCGGTCACAATCCGCGCCATGACGGCCCCCGGGAACTGTTTTGTTGCGGCAGCATGCCGGCCCGGCGTGTGCCACGCTGCTGGCTACGGCCATGGATGACGCCGCGCCGCTGGAGCACGGCATGCGCTTGGCGCTGGACCAGGCGCATAACGCACTGCTGGTGGGTGAAGTGCCGGTGGGCGCCGTCATCCTGCGGGACGGCAAAGTCATCGCCACCGGCTACAACCGCCCCGTCACTACACACGACCCCACGGCCCATGCCGAGATCGTTGCGCTGCGCCACGCGGCCACGCTGCTGGGCAATTACCGGCTGCCGGGCTGTGAGCTGTATGTCACGCTGGAGCCCTGCGCCATGTGTGCGATGGCGCTGCTGCACGCGCGCCTCGCCCGGGTGGTGTTTGGCGCAGCCGACCCCAAGACCGGCGCAGCAGGCTCGGTGTTGAACCTCTTTGCAGAGCCGCAGTTGAACCATCACACCCTGCTGCACGGCGGTGTGCTGGCTGAAAGCAGCAGCGCGTTGCTGCGTGAGTTTTTTGCCCAGCGTCGCCAGCAGCAGCGCGAACAGCGCCACCAACTGCAGTCGGAGCATCAACGCCACGAACCTGTGGCCACAATCGGCACCATTCCGGTGGGGGAAGTCCAAGAGCTGCCGGCTGAAACAGCCATGGCCCTGGCGCCCGGGCCGATCAAGTTTGTATGAAGCCATTGATGACCCTGCTGACCTTGTTTTCCCCTGCCGGTGTGGTGCCCCAAGCTGCACCTTTGCGCCTGGCGCTGAAACGCTTGCGCGCCATGGGTTTTGAAGTCCAACTCGACGAAACCGCGCTAACGCGCAGCCAGCGTTTCGCGGGCGACGACAGCACACGCCTGCAGGCGCTGCACCGCGTGGCGCAGGCATCACCTGCCATTGCCATGTCCACACGCGGCGGCTACGGCCTGTCGCGTTTGATGGACGGCATCAGCTGGAAACTGCTGGCGCGCAGCGTGCAGCGGGGCACCCGCTGGGTGGGCTACAGCGACTTCACGCTGTTGCAACTGGGCCTGTTGAAACACGCCGGCGCCGGCAGTTGGGCCGGCCCCATGGCGCTGGACGATTTCAGCCGTGCCGACGACGCCGGGGGTGTAGACGAAGTCACCCGTGATTGTTTTGTTGAAGCCATGAACGGTGAGCTGGAAGCGGTGGGTTTTCGCACCGAAATTGGCTTCGACGGCCTTTCGGTGCGCGGCACGCTGTGGGGTGGCAACCTGACGCTGGTGTGCGCCCTGCTGGGCACCCCACATTGGCCGCTTATCAAGGGCGG
The DNA here is from genome assembly GCA_043760045.1 of Betaproteobacteria bacterium. GTDB lineage: Bacteria > Pseudomonadota > Gammaproteobacteria > Burkholderiales > Burkholderiaceae_C > Rubrivivax. The sequence goes on along the minus strand of JAYUPP010000510.1, from coordinate 3,649 downwards.
TGTCCTGTTTCTGGAAGATGTGGGCGAACACCCTTACCGCGTTGAACGCAACCTGTTGCAGCTGCACCAGGCGGGTGTGTTGTAGCAGCAGAAGGCGGTGCTGCTGGGGGCGTTCAGCGCCTGGAAACCGTCGCCGCTGGACCGCGGATATTCGATCAAAACGGTCGTCGCGCATCTGCGCAGCCTGCTGAAAGTGCCTGTGCTCACCGGCCTGCCGTTTGGCCATGTGCCCACCAAAGTGACGCTGCCGGTGGGCCGGCGGGTGCAGTTGCTGGTGCAGGGGCGCGATGCGCTCATTGGCTGGTAGGGCAGGGCGGTGATGCAACTTCTGCGCACAGGTGTGTTGTTGCTGGCAGGGCTGCTGCCGCTGGCCGCTTGCAACAACAACCCGTGGCCCGATGGCGCAGCGGCCACCAACACCTTATTCACCGCGGTGATTGAGAACTCACCCCGCCACCTGGACCCCACGGCGTCTTACTGGTCCAACGACACGCCCTACACCTATCAGATCTATGAGCCGTTGTATGGTTATCACTACCTGAAGCGCCCCTACCAGCTGATACCCAAAACAGCAGCCGAGGTTGTCAAGCCCACCTACCTGGACAAAGCCGGCCAGCGCCTGAGCGACGACGCACCCGCCGAGCTGGTGGCTGAAAGTGTTTACGACGTGCCCATCAAAAAAGGCGTGCGCTACCAGCCGCACCCGGCATTTGCCGTGGACGAAAAAGGCCAGCACCGTTACCACCCGATGAAGCCCGGCGAACTGGGCGAGCGCCGCACGCCGCTGGAATTTGAACACCAGGGCACCCGTGAACTGGTGGCCGAAGACTTTGTCTACGCGCTGAAGCGCCACGCCACCACCCGCATCACGGCACCCATCTTCAGCACTTTTGCTGAATTTGTGGTGGGCTTGAAAGAGTATGGCGAGTTCGTCAAACAACAAGACACGCTGCTGCTGAAGGGCCTGGACAAGGCCAGCCTGGACAAACCTTTTCTGGACTTCCGCCAGTGGCCGCTTGCCGGTGCATCAGCGCCTGAAAAACACCTGCTGCGCATCCGCATCAAGGGCAAATACCCGCAGTGGAGTTACTGGATGCAGATGACGTTTCTGGCGCCGGTGCCCTGGGAGGCCGATGCCTTTTACGCCCAGCCCGGCATGGCCGAAAGATCGCTAACGCTGGATGTGTGGCCCGTGGGCACGGGCGCTTACATGATGGTGGAATTTGTCAAAGACCGGCGCCATGTGATGAAGCGCAACCCGAATTACCGGGGTGAACCTTATCCCTGTGAAGGCATGCCCGGCGACAAGGAAGCGGGCTTGCTGGACGACTGCGGCAAGACCATGCCTTTCATCGACACGCTGGTGTCCACCATCGAGCGTGAAGCGGTGCCGCGAAAAGGCAAGTTCCGCCAGGGCTTTTACGACGTCGAAGTCTTTGAGCGCACCGACACCGGCATGGACTACGTGGTGGCCATGCAGGACAGCGAAGAAGTGCGGGCCGAGTACCTGAAAAAGGGCTTCAGGTTGGCGCAAGGCTCAGACGTGGGCAGTTATTTCATTGCCTTCAACATGCTCGACCCCACCATCGGTGAAGGCAGCACGCCCGAACAGTCGGCCCGCAACCGCAAGCTGCGCCAGGCACTCGGCATCGCCATCGACTGGGAAGAATATTCAAAGATCTTCCCCAAAAAAGGTGGCGAAACAGCGCATGCCCCGTTGCCCCTGGGCATCTACGGTTCACGCGAGGGCACACCTGAAGGCGTGAACCCACTGACACACAGCTGGAAAGACAGCAAGGCAGTGCGCCACCCGATTGCGCGTGCCAAACAGCTGATGGCGGAAGCCGGCTACCCCGATGGCCGCGACGCCAACACCGGCAAGCCGCTGGTGCTGAACTACGACGTGTACTTTCCTGCCACGCCCGAGCGCAAACCCGAAATTGACTGGGTGGTGCGGCAGTTTGCGAAGATCGACATCCAGCTGGAAGTGCGCGCCACCGACAACAACCAGTTCCAGGACAAGGTGCGCAAAGGCAAGTACCAGGTGTTCTGGCTGGGCTGGCTGGCCGACTACCCCGACGCCGAGAACTTTCTGTTTTTGCTGTACAGCAAAAACGGCAAAACCAAGTTTGACGGCGAGAACACATCCAACTACGACAGCGCCGCATTCGACCGTTTGTTCGAGCGCATGAAGTCGATGCCCGACGGGCCCGAAAAGCAGCAGCTCATCGACCAGATGGTGACCATCGCGCGCGAAGACGCACCCTGGACGATGGGCTTTTTCCCCTATGCATCAGCCGCCGTGCAGCAGTGGGTGCACAACAGCAAACCAGCAATTTTGATGCGCGACCAGGGGCGTTATCTGCGCCTGGACACGCAGGCGCGCGTGGCCGCGCTGGCGCGCTGGAACCAGCCCGTGTGGTGGCCGTTGTGGCTGCTGCTGGCAGCAGTGGTGGCACTGGTGGGGGTGGCCCGACGCCACCTTCGCAGGCGCGCCCGCACCAATGCGCGCGGCCAGGTGCTGGTGTAGCGGCATCCGCATCGAAGAACCGCGATGTTCAACTTCATCCTGCGCCGCATCGGCTATGGCCTGTTCATCCTGCTGGGCGTGAATCTGCTGACCTTTGTGCTGTTCTTCAGCATCAACACACCCGACGACATGGCGCGCCTGAACCTGGGTGGCAAACGGGTCACGCAAGTGGCCATCGACAAATGGAAAGCCGAGCGCGGCTACGACAAACCTTTGTACGTGAACCCGCAGCGCCAGGGCACTGAGCAAGTCACCGACACCATTTTCTGGGACCGTTCGGTGTCACTCTTTGCCTTGCAATTCGGCCGCGCCGACAGTGAAAGCGCCGGCGACATCGGGCACGAGGTGGCCAGCCGCATGTGGGTGAGCCTGCAGATGGCGTTGCCGCTGTTCATCTTGCAGGTCATGGCCAGCACCGCGTTTGCGCTGCTGCTGGTGATGTTCCGCAACAGCGCGCTTGACTTCTGGGGCGTCGTCAGTTGCGTTTTGATGTTATCCATCAGCAGCCTTTTCTACATCATCGTCGGCCAGTTTCTGTTTTCGCGTGTGCTGATGCTGTCGCCGATTTCAGGCTATGCGCCGGGCTGGGACGCGGTGAAATTCTTGCTGCTGCCGATCGGTCTGTCGCTCATTGCAAGGCTGGGCGGCGAAGCGCGCCTCTACCGCGCCATGTTCCTGGAAGAGATGGGCAAAGACTACGTGCGCACCGCACGCGCCAAGGGCCTGGGCGAACAGTGGGTGCTTTACCGCCATGTGTTGCGCAACGCGCTCATCCCCATCATCACCAGCGCCGGCAACTACCTGCCTTATGTGTTTCTGGGCAGCCTGGTGTTCGAAAGTTTCTTTGGCCTGCCGGGACTGGGTGCGTATGTGATTGAAGCCATCGGCAAACAAGATTTCGCGGTCGTGCGCACGATGGTGTTTGTGGGCTCGCTGCTCTACATCGCCACCTTTGCGCTGATCGACATTGCCTACACGTGGGTAGACCCGCGTGTGCGGCTGGCCTGACTTTGATTGACGTCGCCTGAACCGGCCACGCCACCCCACCATGCCCAAGTTTGTATTGCTCTGGACCGACGCCGCCGTTTGGCTGCTGGTGGGGGCCGCTGCTGTCTACGG
>JAYUPP010000509.1:0-2539 GCA_043760045.1 Betaproteobacteria bacterium | reverse complement strand
AGCGTGGTGATCGACACATAAACGGCCGCCAGCCGCGCTTTAGCCATCGGCGCGATGAGGTCGATGTCGCGTTCCACCAGGCTGCTTTTGGTGATGATGGAAAAAGCATGCTGCGCTTCGCTGAGCACTTCGATCACGCCGCGCGTGATGCGCAGGCGCCGTTCGGCCGGCTGATAGGCGTCGGTGACGGAGCCGATGTTCAGCTGCAGTGGCACGTAACTGCGCGACGACAGCGCCGCCCGCAAACGTTCCGCAGCATTGACTTTGGCGATGATGCGGGTTTCGAAGTCGATGCCTGGCGACAGGTCCAGGTAGCTGTGAGTGGGCCTGGCGTAACAGTAAATGCAGCCGTGTTCACAGCCACGGTAAGGGTTGATGGAGAGGTCAAAGCCGATGTCGGGCGAAACATTCCGCGACAGGATGCCCTGCACCTGCGTTTCGACCACTTCGGTGGCGGGCGCAGCCTGCTCTTCGGCGGCTGCTTGTTCAAGCGTGCCCCAGCCGTCGTTGAAGGCGCTGCGTTGGTCGCTTTGATAGCGGTGCTCGAGCGCCCACACGGTGCCCCGGCCTTTCAGCGCAGCGGCCGGCGCCAGCATCAAAGTCACCGGGCCCTGGGACGCTCGGTTTGCGGGCCACTGCGCGTGGCCGTTCGCGGCTGCGTCGTCTGTATTCGGAAGGCCCCAGGTGGAAATTTGATTGTTTGGCATACTGTAAATATATACAGTCTGCTCAATGCGCACAAGACAGCGCTGCCGGTGCGCGTCAACGCATGTGCAGCACTTCCAGTTCTGAAACGTCACTGGCGTTGTTGCCGAAGGCCTGCCTGACATGGCTGGCCAGCGCGGCCAGGTCGGCATCGGCCAGGTTGTGCGGCGGCATGCCAAAAGGGCGCGGATTGCCGGCGGTGCTGGGGCCAAAAGCACCATGCCGAATGACTTGCACCAGGTTCAGTGCGCTGGGCTGCAGCACGGTGGCGTTGCCGGCCAGCGCCGGGTAGATGCCGGCCACACCTTGCCCGGCAGTGCCGTGGCAGTCGGCGCAAAAGGTCTCGTACAGCTGCGCACCCCGCAAGCTGCGCGCTGCGTCTGCCGGCAGTCGCAGGGTTTTGTACGACGGCTGCGCCGGGGCAAGCGCAGGCGGCAAACTGCGCAGGTAAAACACAGCGGCTTGCAGGTCGGCATCGGTCCAATGCTGCAGGCTGTTGCCGACCACGGCGGCCATCGGGCCGGAAACACCGCCCAGCGCCGAGACCCCGGTTTTCAGCAGTGCCACGGTTTGTTCCGCGGTGCCTTGCCCCGGCCCTCCGGGCACCAGCGAAGGGGCATGCCAGCCCTGCCCGGGCATGTCGCCGCCGGTCAGCCGTGCCGCCGCTGCGCCCCAGGCGTTGCGCGGTGCATGGCAGGCGCCGCAATGGCCCAGGCCCTGCACCAGATAGGCGCCCCGCTGCAGGGCGGCAGGTGCCGACGCCATTTCTACTGAGCTTGCGGGCTCGGCCGCAGCGCTGGGAAGCGCAGGCCGGAAGTGGAACAAGCGCCACAAGGCCAGCGCGGCCCGCGTGCTGTAAGGAAAGTGCAGCGCATGCGGTGGCGGCACTGTGGCCACCGGCTGCAGGCTGTGCAGATAGCTGTGCAGCGCGTCGCTGTCGGCACGGGTGATGTGGCTGTAATGGTTGTAAGGGCACACCGGCAACAGCATGCGGCCGTTGCGTGCACGACCCAGTTGCAGCGCACGCCACAAGTCGCTGCTCGACCAGCGTCCAAGGCCGTTGTGAATGTCGGGCGTCAGGTTGCTGGCCACCACGCTGCCAAAAGGCGTGGTCAACACCCGGCCGCCGGCGTAAGGCGCACCGCCGCGAGCGGTGTGGCAGCCGCTGCAGTTGCCCAAGCGCGCGATGTATGCACCTTGTTGCAGCTGCGTTGAAGGCATTGCGGCGTTGTCCGAAAGCGCTGCCCGCGCCGCCTGCGCTGCCTGCGTTGCCTGCAACGTCGGCAGCATTACAAGCGGTGCCTGCGGCACCACCGCCTGCGCCCTGTCCAGTTGCCGCTCGAACATCCACGAGGCCAGTGCCAGCAACAAGGCCAGCAGCCCCAGCAGCACGCCAGCGCCCATCACCAAAGCTTTGCCCGCTGACACCCACCCAGGCAAGCGCAGCGCGCGCCGCAGCGGCGGCTGCATCAGCGCCAACTGCCGCAGGCCAGCGGCCATGACAAAGGCGCTTGCTGCTGCGGCGCCGGGTTGGCCGGCACAGTCTGGCTTTGCAACCATGCGGCCACTGCGGCCATGTCGGTGGGCGCCAGGCGCTGCGCAATCTGCGCCATGCAATCGGGTTCACGGGCCTGGCGCACACCCAGGCGCCAGCGGCCCAGTTGGCTCAGCACATAGTCTTTGGGCAGCCCCAGCAAGCCGGGCACCGCCGGCTGCACGCCCATCAAGCTGCTGCCGTGGCAGGCGCTGCAGGCCGGCAGTTGCAGCGACGCATCGCCTTGTGTGGCCAGCATTTGCCCGCGCAGCAACTGCTGGGGCGCGGCCGTGCTGCGCC
>JAYUPP010000508.1:0-2541 GCA_043760045.1 Betaproteobacteria bacterium | reverse complement strand
CGGTGGCGTCGATGTTCGGCCGCGGCTCGTCGATTGCCTACATGGCCAGCAAGGGTGCGTTGAATGCGATGACCGTGGGCCTGGCGCGTGCGCTGGCGCCGCAGGTGCGCGTCAACGCCATCGCACCGGGCTTGGTGGAAACGCCGTGGCTGAAAGAGGGCCTGGGTGAGCGTTATGAACAGTTCCGTGCCGATTGGGTGGACCGCGCCGCGCTTGAAAACACGCTGCAGCCCGAAGACGTGGCCGACGCCGCCTGGTGGCTGGGCGCCGGGGCGCTGAAAACCACCGGCGAGGTGCTGCTGCTGGACGCCGGCTTCCGGCTCGGCAGGGCCTGAGCCGCAGCGCGCGGCCGCCGTCTTTTCATTGACCCCATCTCCCCATTCAACCCCGTGGCCATCATGTCCCGCTGGGCCGTGCTGCTGCCGCTGGCCGGGTCCGGCCTGCTGGTGTTGACGTTTTTCTGGCCACTGGGTGCGCTGCTGGCCCTGGCCTGTGCGCTGGCCCTGGTGGGCGCGGTGGTGGCCGCCGTGCACCATGCGGAAGTGGTGGCGCATCGCGTGGGCGAACCCTTCGGCACGCTGGTGCTGGCGGTGGCCATCACGGTCATTGAAGTGGCCTTGATCGTGTCGCTGATGTTGGCCGGCGGCGCCGACAAGGCCACCTTGCCGCGCGACACCATCTATGCGGCGGTGATGATCATCTGCACCGGTGTCGTCGGCATCTGCCTGCTGGCCGGTGGCCTGAGCCATCACGAACAGAGCTTCAAACTGGAAGGCACCAACTCGGCCTTGTCGGCGCTGGTGGCGCTGGCGGGTTTGTCGCTGGTGCTGCCCACCTTCACCACCAGTTCGCCGGTAGGCACCTACACCGATTCACAACTGGTGTTTGCAGCCGTGTCGTCGTTGGCACTGTGGGCGGTGTTTGTGTTTGTGCAGACGGTGCGCCACCGCGACTATTTTTTGCCGCCGCACAACGCCGGCAACGAGGCTGAACACGCCGCGCCGCCCACGCTGCGTCTTGCATCCACCAGTTTTGTGCTGTTGCTGGTGTCGTTGGTGGTGGTGGTGGGGCTGGCCAAACAACTGTCGCCCGTCATCGAAGCGGCGGTGGCAGCTGCCGGTGCGCCGAAGGCCGTCATCGGCATCTGCATCGCGCTCTTGGTGCTGCTGCCCGAAACCTGGGCCGCCGTGCGTGCCGCGCTGGCCAACCGGCTGCAGACCAGCATGAACCTGGCACTCGGTTCGGCGCTGGCCTGCATCGGCCTCACGATACCGGCGGTGGTGGTCACGGCCACCGTGCTGGACCTGCCGCTGGTGCTGGGCCTGGAGCCGAAAGACCTGGTGCTGCTGGCGGTGACGTTCCTGGTCAGCGCCATCACGCTGGCCACCGGCCGTACCAACGTCATGCAGGGTGCCGTGCACCTGGTGCTGTTCGCGGCTTTTCTGTTTCTGGCGTTGGTGCCTTGACGGGCCGTTGCACACGAGCGTGGTGACGGGTTTGGTGACGTGCTCGGTGACGGCTCGGTGACGGGTTTGGTGACGGGTTTGGTGAAGCACACGCTGCCTACAATCGCCGCCACCTTCAACGCGCAAAGCCCAACAACGTGGAAATCGATCCCAGCATTTTCAAGGCCTACGACATTCGCGGCATCGTCGGCAAAAACGTGGACGAGGCTTTTGCCGAACACCTGGGCCGCGCGTTCGGCAGCGAAGCCTTGCTGGCTGGCGAAAAAGCAGTGGCCGTGGGCCGCGACGGGCGGGTGTCGGGCCCGCGCCTGGCCGCAGCGCTGGTGCGCGGTTTGAAGAGCACGGGCCTGGACGTGGTGGACATCGGCGCCGTTACCACGCCGATGCTGTATTACGTGGCCGCCACGCGCGCAAAACACGGCTGCAGCAGCGGCATCCAGGTCACCGGCAGCCACAACCCGAAGGACTACAACGGCTTCAAGATGGTGATGGCCGGCAAAGCCATTTACGGTGAAGACATCCAGCAGCTGAAGCGCCGCATCGAAAGCGAAACCTACACCACGAAGCGCGGCCGCAGCGGCCAGATGGACATCGGTGCCGAATACGCGCGCCGCATCACCGGCGACTGCAAACTGGCGCGGCCGATGAAGATCGTGGTCGACAGCGGCAACGGCATACCGGGCGCCAGCGCACCGGCCATCCTGCGCGCACTGGGCTGCGACGTCATCGACCTGTACTCAAAAGTGGACGGTGACTTTCCGAACCACCACCCCGACCCCAGCAAGCCCGAAAACCTGGCCGATTTGATCAAGGTGGTGCACGCCACCGGTGCCGAGTTAGGCCTGGCCTTCGACGGCGACGGCGACCGCCTGGGTGTCGTCACCGCGCAGGGCCACATCATCTACCCCGACCGCCAGATCATGCTGTTTGCGCGCGACATCCTCAAGCGTCATCGCGGTGCCCACGTCATCTTCGACGTCAAGTGCAGCCAGCGCCTGCCGGTGGCCATCCGCAAAGCCGGTGGTAAACCGCTGATGTGGAAAACCGGGCATTCGCTGATCAAGGCCAAGCTGCG
>JAYUPP010000507.1:0-2541 GCA_043760045.1 Betaproteobacteria bacterium | reverse complement strand
ATCCGCTGTCGGGCCATGTGGACTTGCAGGCCACTGTGGCCGAAGTGCGTGAACCCGAGAACAACCGCGTGCTGCGTTTTGCGGTGCCGGCGCCGTGGATGCGCTATGTGTTTGCCAAGGGTTACATCGCCGTCAATGGCGCCAGCCTGACGGTGGCCGAAGCGCAACGCCATGCCGACGGCAGCGGCTGGTTTGAAGTGTGGCTGATACCCGAAACGCTGCGCGCCACCACCTTTGCGCAGCAGGCTGTGGGCGCGCGGCTGAACATCGAGATCGAGCGTTCAACACAGGTGTTTGTGGACACCGTGCGTGACGCCATCGACGAAAAGCTGGGGGCGCTGAAACCGGCTTTGGAAGCGCTGCTGCGCCAGCAGGGCCTGAGCCTGGATGAACTGGCGCGGCCTGTGGTGCTGCCAGCGGCGCAGCGTTTGCGCTGAAGTTGCGGCCTGAAGTTGCGGCCTGTCGCAAACCCGCTGCAGGCTGTGCTTCAAGACACCCCGCAAGCGGCCTTGAACCCGCAGCGCCGCAGCCTGTTGTTGCAAAGCCTGGCGGCCGCACTGGCGCCGGGATATGCGCCCGGCGCGCGTGCTGCCGACCTGCAGCGCTTTGAACTCGGTGTCGCTTCGGGTCAGCCCCAAGCCCACACGGTGGTGCTGTGGACGCGCCTGACCGGCCCCGAGCTACCCGCCGAAGTGAATGTAGCCTGGGAACTGGCTGAAGACGAAGCCTTCACCCGCATCGCCGCACGCGGCACCGAACTGGCGCTGCACCGCGACGCCCACAGCGTGCACGCCGAACCGCAGGGCTTGCGGCCGGCGCGCCGCTACTGGTATCGCTTCCAGGCGCTGGGCCAGCGCAGTGTGGTGGGCCGCACACGCACCGCGCCGGCGCCGGGCGATGCGGTAGCCCTCTTCCAGTTCGCCATAGCCAGCTGCCAGCGTTGGGACCACGGCCGCTATGCCGCCTGGCGTGACGTCGCCGAACACGGCGCGCGTGACGAGCTGGACGCGGTGCTGTTTTTGGGCGACTACATCTACGAATATGCGTCGTCGCGCAGCGCCGTGCGCGCCGTCAACGGCGGCCCGGTGCGCACGCTCGACGACTACCGCGCGCGTTACCACCAAACCAAAACCGACCCCGCTTTGCAAGCCGCGCACGCCGCCTGCCCGTGGCTTGTGGTGTGGGACGACCACGAGGTGGACAACGACTACGCCGGCCTGCAGGGCCAGACGCTGCAGCCCGACTTTGCAGTGCAGCGTGCCGCCGCTTACCGCGCCTGGTGGGAGCACATGCCGGTGGCGCAGGCGATGCGCCCCGTAGGCCCCGACATGCGCATCGTTGGCCGGCTGGACTGGGGCCGCCTGGCGCGCATTCATCTGCTGGACGACCGCCAATACCGCAGCCCGCAGGCCTGCCCGCGCCCCGGCCGGGGCGGCAGCAACACCGTGCGCGTGGCCGACTGTGCCGCGCTGGCCGACCCCCGGCGCACGCTGCTGGGCAATGAACAGGAACGCTGGCTGGCCGAGGGCTGGTCACTGGACCGGCCTTGGAACCTGCTGGCGCAGCAGACACTGATGTCGCAATTCATTTGGGACGACCCCGGCAAGGGTGGCGGCAGCGACGCAGGAAAAGTCTGGACCGACGGCTGGGACGGTTACCCGGCCGCGCGCCAGCGCCTGCTGGACGTGCTGCAGCAGCGCAAGGTACCTGGCGCCGTGGTGCTGGGTGGCGACGTGCACACACACTATGTGGCCAACGTGCTGGTCGACTTCAACAACCCGCAGAGCGCCGTGCTGGCCAGCGAGTTCTGCGGCACGTCGATCAGCAGCCCGGGCCCGCCGCAAGAGCGCATAGCCGCCGCTTTGCCCTTCAACCCCCACATGAAATGGGGCCGCAGCGACCAGCGCGGCACGGTGCACTTCGAGCTGCGGCCGGGTGAGCTGCAGGCGCGCTTGCGGGTGGTGGCCGATGCCAACGACGCCGCCAGTGCAGTGGGCACCGCAGCGCGGTTTGTGGTGCAGGCTGGCAAGCCGGGTGTGCAGCGGGGTTGAGGCGGGGCTCTGACAGTTCCTTGCGAAGGCGGGACGGCTCGGCGGGATGCAAAGCCGGGTGCCGATGTCGTTCATTCGAAACGCGTGTTGCATTCGTTCAAGACCGGGGCACCGGAACTCGTGCACGATGGCGACCATGAAAGAAATGACCTGGAACGATCTGCCCGGCCCACCCACCCGCTGGTGGGGGCTGCCCACGCTGGCGGCAATGCGGCGCGACTATCTCGGCGCCATCGCCGCGCAGCAGCAATTTGGCGACCTGGTGCGGCAGCAAATCGGCCGCGAGCGCAGTGTCGATGTGTTCGACCCCGAGCTGGTGCGCCAGCTGATGGTGGACCATGCCGACTCGCTGATCCGTTGGGAGCGTGGGACCGAGGTGTTCTCAGAAGGCTTGGGCCAGTCCGTGCTGGTCACCGAAGGCGCGGTTTGGCAGCGCCAGCGGCGCATGTTGATGCAGGCGTTCACGCCCAAGCGCGTGGCGGGCTATGTG